>USBX01000075.1 GCA_900552995.1 uncultured Collinsella sp. | reverse complement strand
CCACATAAGTGTGGAAGAGACAGCACTTACCAGAAGCTTTGCACAGACCCCTTTTGTTCCGCAGAATATGGCAGAGAGGGAAAAGCGCTGTGAGGAGATTCTGATGATCCAGGCAATGGGACTGAAGAAGCGTCTGGTGCATACTCTCTCGAGAACAGCAGTCGTTGGAATTTCCGGCGGTTTGGATTCAACGCTGGCACTGCTTGTGACGGCGAAAGCGTTTGACATGGCAGGAAAAGAACGCAAGGATATCATTGCAGTGACGATGCCTTGCTTTGGTACGACAGACAGAACCTATCAGAATGCCTGCCTGATGTCGAAGAAGCTGGGAGCCACTTTGAAAGAGGTGCCGATCGCGGATGCGGTCCATGTGCATTTCCGTGATATCGGACATGATGAAGAGGTACATGATGTGACCTATGAGAATTCACAGGCAAGAGAGCGTACCCAGGTGCTGATGGATATTGCTAACCAGGAATGGGGCATGGTCATCGGAACCGGAGATCTGTCGGAACTTGCACTTGGCTGGGCAACTTACAACGGGGATCACATGTCCATGTATGCGGTCAATGCCTCGGTGCCAAAGACGCTTGTGCGCCATCTGGTGCGCTATGCCGCCGATGTCTTTGGCGGGCGCATTGCCGAGGTCTTGCTCGATATCCTCGATACGCCGGTGTCCCCCGAGCTTCTGCCGCCCACGGGCGACGGCGAGATTGCGCAGAAGACCGAGGATTTGGTGGGCCCGTACGAGTTGCACGACTACTTCCTCTACTACTTGCTGCGTTTTGGCTTTGAGCCGGGCAAGATCTACCGCATGGCGCTCAAGAGTTTCGAGGGTGTCTACGACGCCAAAACCGTCCACGCGTGGCTGCGTACGTTCTATCGTCGCTTCTTTGCCCAGCAGTTTAAGCGCAGCTGCCTGCCCGATGGCCCCAAGGTTGGTTCGGTGACGCTCAGCCCGCGCGGCGATTGGCGTATGCCGAGTGACGCTAGCTCGCGTCTGTGGCTTGCGCAGATCGACGCGCTCAATCCAGTTGACTAAGGTTGGCTAAATTGAACCAATACGGGGGTTGCAAGCGTTACACTTTTGCAATCTGATGGCCCGTATCGCGCGGCGCTCTTGTCGGAGCGCCGCGTTTTTTATATCGAAAGGTGGCACCATGCAGGCATCGCAGCGTCTCGACCGCTTTGGCGCGGAGGTCTTCGCCTCGCTCAACAACAAGCTTCTCGCGCTGAAGGCTCAGGGCAAGACCATTTACAACATGAGCGTGGGCACGCCCGACTTTAAGCCGTACGACCACGTGGTCGAGGCACTCACGCAAGCAGCCCAAGATCCCGAGATGTGGAAGTATGCCCTGCGCGACCTGCCCGAACTCAAGCAAGCCGTGTGCGATTACTATGAGCGTCGCTTTGGCGTTTCGGGCATTACGCCGTCCATGGTGCAGTCGTGCAACGGCACGCAGGAGGGCGTGGGTCATTTGGGCCTGGCCCTGCTCGATCCTGGCGACACCATTCTGGTTCCCGATCCGTGCTACCCGGTCTTTGAGGCGGGCGCCAAGATCGCCGATGCCAAGCTTGAATACTATCCGTTGGTCGCCGAGCATAATTACCTGCCCTATGTGGCGGGTATCGATCCCCAGGTGGCCGATCGTGCCAAGTATATGATCGTGTCGCTGCCCGCAAACCCGGTCGGCTCGGTGGGCACGCCCGAGGTCTACGAGGAGATCATCGCTTTCGCCCGCGAGCATGATCTGCTCATCGTCCATGACAACGCATACTCCGACATCGTGTTTGACGGTGAGCCGGGTGGCAGCTTCTTGCAGTATCCCGGCGCGCTCGAGGTGGGCGTGGAGTTCTTCTCGCTCTCCAAGTCGTTTAACGTTACCGGTGCGCGTATCGGCTTTTTGGTCGGCCGCGAGGACGTGGTCTCTGCCTTTGCCAAGCTGCGCGGCCAGATCGACTTTGGTATGTTCTTCCCGATCCAGAAGGCTGCTATCGCGTGCCTTAATGGCCCACGCGATGAGGTCGAGGCGCAGCGTCTGAAGTACCAGGAGCGCCGCGATGCCCTGTGCGACGGTCTTGAGGGCCTGGGCTGGGAGCGTCCCAACGCGCATGGATCTATGTTTGTGTGGGCCAAGCTCCCCGGTGGCCGCACCGATTCTATGGCGTTTTGCGAGGAGCTTATGGAGAAGGCCGGCGTTGTGGTGACGCCGGGCGCGAGCTTTGGTCCTTCGGGCGAGGGGCACGTGCGCATGGCGCTGGTTCTGCCGCCCGATCAGATTGCTTTGGCTGTCGAGGCCATTCGCGAGGCGGGCCTGTATTAGAAAGGTATTTCGGCTCGTCAATAGCTCGAAACCGATTTCGTGCAGTTATTTTACGAATCCTGCAAACAATTTCGGTAAACGGTCGATTTTTGGCTGCGAATAGGAGCATAATCAAAGTCCCGATTGGATGTATTGGGATTACGGCAAGCCGCTCGGGTCGTTCCCGGGCGGCTTGTTTGTGGAGAGAGATGGGAGTTTCTAATGGTTAACGAGAAAAAGGTCGCTATTGTCGGCTGCGGTTTCGTCGGTTCGTCTTCGGCGTTCGCACTGATGCAGAGTGGTCTGTTCTCCGAGATGGTCCTCATCGACGTGGACAAGAACCGTGCCGAGGGTGAGGCCCTGGATATCGCGCACGGCATGACGTTTGCCGAGCCGATGAAGATCTACGCCGGCGATTATTCCGATGTCGCCGACGCCGCCATGATCGTTGTCACCGCTGGCGCTGCCCAGAAGCCCGGTGAGACCCGCCTGGACCTGGTCAACAAGAACGTCAACATCTTTAAGTCCATTATCCCCGAGATTAAGAAGTCCGGCTTCGACGGCATTCTGCTAATCGTCTCCAACCCGGTCGATGTTCTGACCTACGCCGCCATCAAGATGTCCGGCCTGCCCGAGGGCCACGTCATCGGTTCCGGCACCGTGCTCGACACTGGCCGCCTGCAGCAGATGCTTGGCGCTCACGTCGAGGTTGACCCGCGCGATGTCCAGGCCTATGTCATGGGTGAGCACGGCGACTCCGAGTTTGTCGCTTGGTCCAGCGCTCAGGTTGCCGGCGTTCCGCTGAACACCTTCTGTGAGCTTCACGGCCACCTGGAGCATGAGGCTGCCGAGAAGCGCATCGCCGAGGACGTCAAGAACTCCGCCTACACCATCATCGAGAAGAAGCACGCCACCTACTATGGCGTCGCCATGGCCGTCAAGCGCATCTGCACCGCCGTTATGCGCGATGAGCAGACCGTTCTGCCTGTCTCCTCGCTCATGGTGGGCGAGTATGGCCTGTCCGATCTTGCCATCTCCATGCCGACCGTCGTTGGCCGCGACGGCGTTGTCTGCCGCGTCCCCGTGCCGCTGAACGATGACGAGCAGCATGAGCTCACCGTCTCCGCCAAGGCCCTCAAGGACATCATCGACAGCGTCGATTTCTCCTGCTAAATCAAGCTCGCTAGAGCGAAAAGCTACAATGAAGGCGTCCGGGTCCACACGGCCCGGGCGCCTTTTGGTGCAAAGTAACCTGACCCCAATGCACCATCCCAATACACCATAGTTGATGGGAGGGCCATGTCGGATTCGCCTAATTTTTTGACCTATGCTCAGACGGCGTTTGATCCGTTTGAGGAGCGGCCGTTCTGCGCGGTGGATAGCCTGGTCTTTGCGTGGTTGTCTTATTTGCGTTTGCCGGGTGATATGGCGGAGCTGACGAACTGGCAGGGCCTAGACGTACGCGAGCTGCTGCGTGCCGAGTGCTATCGGGACATGATTGACGACTTGTGGGATCCAGAGGGGAGCAGGGCCTTGTTGGAGGCCGTGGCAGCAAGTCCTCGCTACCGTGGCGTGCACGTTTGCGGCTATCGTGCTGTGAGCGATATGGTGGCGACGGAGCAGTTTGCAGCCATGGCGTTCCGGTTTCCGGCGGGGTTTAGTTATCTTTCCTTCCGGGGGACCGATAGTACGATTGTGGGCTGGAAAGAAGACTTTAACATGGCGTTCCGGTGTCCTGTGCCGGCCCAGGAATCCGCGGCACGTTATGTGGACGAGGCGGCGGATGCGATTGGCGGGCCGCTTTTGTGCGGGGGTCATTCCAAGGGTGGAAACCTTGCGGTGTACGGTGCAGCGATGTGCTCCGATGTTGCCCGTGAACGAATCGAACGGGCGTATTCCCATGATGGCCCGGGCTTCGTCGAGGAGTTTCTGAACGGCAACGCCTTTGCCGATCTTTCCGGTCGAATCGACAAGACGCTACCTCGGTCGTCGATCTTTGGCATGATGTTCGAGACACAGGAGGACTATGCCATCGTTGAGAGCACCGAGTTCAGCCTGCTTCAGCATAATCCCTTTAGCTGGGTGGTTGATGGTCGCGACTTCGTGTACTGTGAGCGCCTGTCCGCCGGTGCTCGATACGTTGATGGCTCCATTCGCGAGATGCTGCTTGCGGTGTCGCCTAACGAGCGCGAGCGTTTTGTAGATGCGTTGTTCTCCGTGTTTGAGGCTACGGGTGCTGAGCGGTTTGCGGATATCGCCGGGAATCTGCGCGAGAGCCTGCCCGTGATGCTCCAGGCTGCGCAAGGCTTTGACGAGGATACACGACGCTTTGTCTCGCAGACCATCGTTGCGATTCTTAAGTGTGCGCTGCTGCCCAAACGACCCCAGATCGACGTGCCCGCTGCCGGCAAGAGTTTGGCAGAACAGCTCGAGGCTTGGCAGTCCGAGCTCCTGCGCTAACCATTGGTGCAAAGCAACCTGTCCCCGATGCACCAAGCTTCGATGCGCCCGGGGCGGGCTCGACCGCTATACTGATTCGTGCCGAAATCGATCTAGAACGGAATGCCGTATATGAAAATCAATCACGCGATTCTGCATATCCTGGACTTTGACTCTGCCGTCAACGTTATGAGCCAGCGCGAGCTCGATATCGAGAGCCGTACCGTGCGCAACTTCGTGACCACGCATCTGCGCCGCGCACGCACCTCGGCCGACAATAAACGCGCCACGTTTGCCGAGAACTCCGCATTCGGCGGCGAGCTCAAGGGCTATTTCTTTGGTGAGCGTGAGTTCGTGGACCTGTCTCAGCAGATTGCGGAGTTCATCTCTTCCGAACTTACCAAGGCCGAGAAAGCCGAGTCCACTGACGTGCTTGTGGCGGACTTTGATGACGATGAGGATGCCCGCTGGTTTGCCGTGATGCTGCTGGGCTCCAAGCAGGCTTTTATGCACGAGGTAGGTCGCGAAGAGGGCGAGGTGCGCAACGACATTGCGCGCCACTACGCCATTCTGCCGAACCCTTCGCAAAAGGTGCCGAGCTATGCAATCGTGCGTGCAAGCACCATGGAGATCGGCTATGTGGACAAGAAACGCAAGATCGCCGGCGAGGACCGTATGCTTATCCCCGATGGCCTGCTGCAGTGCGACACGGGCGTATCGGGCAAGGAGGTCATCGACACCGTGACGCGTGTGGTCTGTCTCTTATACACATCTCCGAGCCCACGAGACACTCGCTAATCTCG
>USBX01000074.1 GCA_900552995.1 uncultured Collinsella sp. | reverse complement strand
TACACGAGCCTTATCGTCGGCAGCGTCAGATGTGTATAAGAGACAGAAACATCGGCCGTTCGATATATGGCGTTGATCTGCCGATGGGGATGCCCTTCGAGCGGACGCACAGCAACATCAAACTGGCAGCGACGCAAGATGAGCGCGGGAAGAATGCTCACGCCCAAGCCATCCTCGACCATAGCCATAATCGCATAGTCATCCCAAGTCGACAGTTTTGAGCGCACTGACAGCCCCGCCCGACGGAATAGCGGCGTAATCTCATCATCGGTACCCCGTTCCAGCAGAATAAACTGCTCGTTGGCTAAATCGGCAAGAGAAACGACCTCCGCCGTGGCAAGCGAGGAGTCCGCTGGCACCACGGCCATCAACTCGTCTTGCACCAACGGTCGCGACGCCATGCCGGCGCCACGTGGCTCGCGCGGAATAAAGCCCAGGTCGCAGCGGCCTTCCGCCACCCATTGCTCAATCTCGGAGTAATCACCCATCAGCAGCTCGTAATCGACATCCGGATGATCGGCGCGAAAGCGCGCAATCACCGGCGGCAGTACATGGGTCGCCACACTCGAAAACGTACCAATGCAGATCTTGCCGCGCATGAGCCCACGCATCTCGTCCACGTGTCGCTGCAGGCGGCCAAACTCCTCGCAGAGCGCCTCAACCGCCGGCATGATCTGCCGCCCATCGGCAGAAAGCACCACACCCTCGCGGCTGCGGTCGAGCACCTTAAAACCCCAATCGGTCTCAAGGTCGCCCACCATGCGGCTCACGCCCGACTGCGAATAGCTCAGCCGCTCGGCGGCGCGCGTAAAACTGCCGGCCCGCACCGTCTCGAGCAGCACCTGCATCTTTTGAATATTCGTTTCCACGGCACCCCTCCACCTTTACATGAGTTTTTGTCATGTTATCCATGCATTATATTCGCTTTTCTTCTAAAGCCAGTTCACCCATAGTGAACATGCTCGGATATAGAGGGGATGTCAGCACATGAACAACGGATTGTTTACGTACTTAGCAGCATTGCTATTGTTTGGCTCCAACGGCATCATCGCCGCTGCCATCGCGCTGCCGAGCTCCGATATCGTACTGTTGCGCACGTTTTTGGGCGCTCTCACCCTTGCCGCCGTCCTCTTCATAACCAAGCGCCATAACCTGCAGGCTCCGTCTCGCCCCCGCGAGGCCGCAGCGCTCATCGTCTCGGGCGCCGCGCTGGGCGCCAGCTGGATTTTTCTGTTCCGCGCCTACCAGACGATCGGCGTCGGCGTATCCTCGCTGCTGTACTACTGCGGCCCCATCATCGTTATGGCCCTCTCCCCGCTCATTTTTGGCGAAAAGCTGACCGGCAGCAAAATCGCCGGCTTTATCGCCGTCGCCTGCGGTGCTTTTCTCATTGCAGCGCAAGGTCTAGGCGGCAATATGCCCATTGCGGGCATCGTCTGTGGAATCGCCTCGGCCTTCTGCTATGCATTGATGGTCATCGCCAGCAAGGGTGCGCCTCACATCGAGGGCCTCGAGAACTCCGCACTCCAAGTGAGCGCCGCCTTTGTGACCGCACTGGCCCTCACGCTCATCACGCAGGGCGCTCCCTCGTTCCTGTCCGCCGGCGTCGCCGCCAGCATTGATTGGCGCGCCGTCGCTATGCTCGGCGTCGTCAACACCGGCATTGGTTGCCTGCTCTACTTTAGCGCCGTCGCCAAGCTGCCCGTTCAGACCGTCGCCGTCGTCGGCTACCTCGAGCCGCTTTCGGCGGTCGTGTTCTCAGCCGCCCTTTTGGGTGAAGCCATAACACCGGTCCGCCTGATGGGCGCCGCGCTTATCATCGGCGGCGCGATTTTTTGCGAACTCGCCGGCAAACGCGCAAACGCCAAGGCTGGCATCGCCCAGATAGCACGTGCTTAAAAGCCCCTGCTTTGAAATGCTACCTGCGTAGATAAATAATCCCCAGCTGAGGATTATTGTCTAAAATAACCCGATGTGCCAAACTGCTCTTGTATGTATAAAGACGGCATAAAGTTTTTTGTCCTAGACAGATAACCGGATGTCTAAGGGAGTCCTCGTGGCACACAACAAACTGGAGGCAAACCTCCAAGACCAGCGCGGGCAAGGCGGGCACGGAGCCATCCCCCTCTCCGCTGGCATGCTGCTCGTAACGCTCGGCGTCGTCTATGGCGACATCGGCACGAGCCCCATGTACACCATGAAATCAATCGTCGCCAACAACGGCGGCATCGGTACCGTCAGCGAGGACATGATCCTGGGCGCGCTTTCGCTCGTCATCTGGACCATGACGCTCGTGACCACGGTCAAGTACGTGGTAATCGCCATGAAGGCCGACAACCACAACGAAGGCGGCATCTTCGCCCTGTTCAGCCTCGTACGCAAGGTGGCACCATGGCTGATTCTGCCCGCCATGATCGGCGGTGCGGCACTGCTTGCCGACGGCATCCTCACCCCCGCCGTCACGGTCACCACAGCCATCGAGGGTCTGCGCACCATCGAATGGGGCCATGCGCTGCTGGGCGACGGGCAGACCAACGTCATCATCATCACCATCATCATTATCTGCGGCCTATTTGCCATGCAGCGCGCCGGCACCTCGTCAATCGGCAAGCTGTTCGGCCCGCTCATGACGCTGTGGTTCCTGTTCCTGGCAGGCGCCGGTCTGTTCAACATGCTCGGCAACCTGTCCATCTTGCGCGCGCTCAACCCCATCCGCGGCATTATGTTCCTGTTCTCGCCCATCAACCATTCGGGCATTATGGTGCTCGGCTTTGTCTTCCTGTCGACAACCGGTGCCGAGGCACTCTACTCGGACATGGGCCACGTGGGCAAGGCAAACATCTATGCATCCTGGCCATTTGTTAAGGCGGCCCTTATCCTCAACTATCTGGGTCAGGGAGCTTGGCTACTCGCCAATAACTCCAACCCCCAGATGCTCGCGATGGATATCGTCAACCCGTTCTATATGATGCTCCCCGAGCCCCTGCGCCCCTTTGCCATCGTGCTTTCGGCCGTAGCGGCCATCATCGCCTCGCAGGCGCTCATCACCGGCTCGTTCTCGCTGGTATCCGAGGCCACGCGCCTCAACCTTATGCCGCATCTGCGCATCCACTACCCCAGCGACACCAAGGGCCAGCTCTATATTCCGCTCGTCAACAACATCATGTGGGTCGGCTGCATCTTCATCGTGCTGCTGTTCCAAAACTCCGAGCGCATGGAGAGCGCCTACGGCCTCGCCATTACCGTGACCATGCTTATGACCACCACGCTTTTGACGAGCTATATCGTCGGCATCCTCAAGCACAAGCTGGGCGCCTGCGTCTTCGCCCTGCTCTTCGGTGCCATTGAGCTGTGCTTCTTCGCCTCGTGCCTCACCATGTTCTTTGACGGCGGCTACGTAATGATCTTCTTGGCCTCGCTGCTGTTTGGCCTTATGTACGTGTGGCGCCGCGGCACCGCCATCGAGCGCACGCAGACGATCCTGCTGCCCGTCTCCAAGTACATTGACCAGCTCAACCGCCTGCGCAACGACGAGACCTACCCCGTGCTCGCCGACAATCTGGTGTTCCTCACCAACAGCCCCGATCCGCTCACGCTCGACCGCGACGTGCTCTATTCCATCCTGGATAAGCATCCCAAGCGCGCCAAGGCATATTGGTTCATTAACGTGCACGTTACCGACGAACCCTATACGCACGAGTATTCCGTCGAGACCTTTGGCACGGACTTTTTGTTCCGCGTGCGCCTGGACCTGGGCTTTAAGGTCAACCAGCGCGTCAACGCCTATCTGCGTCAGATCGTCGGCGACTTGATGGCATCGGGCGAGCTGCCGCCGCAACATCACACCTACTCCATCTACGAGACGCGCGGCAACGTAGGTGACTTCCGCTTTTGCATGCTGCGCAAGATGCTTGCCCCCGAAACGGACATCAACCGCAATGACCACCGCGTGATGGCCATCAAGTACGCCGTCCGCCGCGCCTGCGGAAGCCCGGCACGCTGGTACGGTCTCGAGAACTCGGCCATCATCATTGAGTACGTACCGCTCTTTGCCCGCATGCGCCCGGCCGTCAAACTTGTGCGCACCCAGGTGCCGCTCGAGGTTCAGATCGAAGAGGCCGAGAAAATGGAGGTCGACATCTTCTCGGACGACTTGGTCAACGGCAACGAAGCCGGCAAGAGCATGAACGTCGATCCCACCGAGCTGCTCGAGAGCGTCGCCGATACGCCCGAACAGCAACTCGACGGACTCGAGAGCACCCAGTTCAACGACGCCAACTTCTAACACGCCACCAGCCATTGACGACAACGGCCTCGCATCTCATAAGAGGTGCGAGGCCGTTTTATGTCGCAACGGACCAGTGAGCTACGAACGACGCGGCTCGGGAACCACGAGCCTATCGGGGCTCGCGCCCTCGGCATCCATCAGGCTCACGTAGCGAATCGACGGATCCCCATACATCGCGTAGTAATAATTGCCCGTGCGCGCGCTAAAGCATCCGGTATAGATAGTCTTCTCGAACTTGCCATCGCCCATCCTGGACGCCCCCTCAATCATCACCACGCCCTCGAGCGAGCGGAACATGCGAACGACGTTTTCGGTCTCGCTCTCCTTTTGCGGGTAATTGGCATTGAGGTACGCCGCCTTTACAAAACGGCTCGGCGAATAGCAATCGCCCGGAATGCCGCGCATGCCGGCACCGGCTCCATAGGGCTTAAGCTCGGCGCCACGCCATGTCGCCGTCTGCGGAAAATCGCTTGTGGCGGTGATATAGGTGCGTAGGTTTTCCATATGCCACGGGAAGGTCGGCTGATTGGCAAGGGTGTCGACCGGATCGTCGTATACATGCAGGCCGTCAGCCATCATCTCGACCACGATGCTGCGCTGGCTGTCGCCGATAATCCAATGGAGCAGTGACACGCCCAGCCCCTCTCCGGCAGATTTGGCGACAATCACCGTGTCGCGCAGCGCGGCCTCGACCTCATCGACCGTCGAGAACGTCGCTGCCACCCACAGGGGAAACTCATAGGCCGCGATATTGTTCTTGCCGTCGACAGGGCCCTCGGCATACTCGGCATAGCCGGGAAAGTTGAGCCCCGCCACAGCCAGACCCGCATCGTTACCACAGTCGAAAAACATGGGATAGTTCTTGTAATCGATGCACATGCCGATTACCGCGTGTGCCGCCGACGCATCGTCGATAAACGAATACGGAATGTGGAACCCGCGCGGCATCACGCGAACCTGTTGGCCGTAGTCAAAGCTCCAGTCGAGGTTGCGGCCGAAATACATGTTTCCCTCATCGTCGGAGAAACGAACACCAGTGCACATATGGACTCCCTTCCATGATTTGCCGTGATTTTCTTGCTTGCGTGTTCATGGTAAGCGTCACTTGCTGGGAAAAACTTAAGTTTTGCCCGCGGAAGAATCCGCTCTGGCTACCTCATCCATAGTATCGTCCTCCTCAATCATGTATTTCGTGTAAAATGTGCCTGCCGCAATCCGTCACACCTGTCTCTTATACACATCTGACGCTGCCGACGATAAGGC
>USBX01000073.1 GCA_900552995.1 uncultured Collinsella sp. | reverse complement strand
ATAAGAGACAGCTGCTGTCCCAGCCGGGTGAGGAGACCTTTGAGGGAGCCCGCGCTGCCATCGCCGATGGCCTGCTGCAGAACCCGCGCCCCCAGGCTGCCTTTGCCATGCACGTCAACAGCCAATCGCCGCTCGGCCTGGTGCTCTATGGGAGCCCGGCGCTTTCGGGCGTGTACGGTTTCCGCATCACGCTCCAGGGCAAGGGCGGCCATGGCTCGAGCCCCGAGATCTGCATCGACCCCATCACGGCCGGCGTCCATGTGCACCTGGCGCTCCAGGAGCTCATCTCCCGCGAGGTGCCGGCGGCCAAGGAAGTCGCACTTACCGTTGGTAAGTTTGCCGGCGGCTTGGCGGCCAACGTCATCCCCGACACCTGCGTGCTTGAGGGAACGCTGCGCGGCTTTGATGTTGAGCTCATGGAGCACCTAAAGACCCGCATCGCGGAGGTCGTTAACGGCGTTGCCGCAACATATCGTACGCCGGCAACCATCGAGACGCTCTCGGACGTTCCGCCGCTCGTGCTCGACAGCGATATGACCCAGGCCTCGCTTGGTTACGTGGGCGCGGTGCTGCCCAAGGCTGCCTTCCTGCCGCTATTCCACGCCATGGCGAGCGAGGACTTCGCGCTTATCTCGAGCGAGATTCCGAGTGCGTACTTTACCGTGGGCGCGGCCGTGACCGATACGGACGAGCATTTTGCCCAGCATCATCCCAAGGCGCGCTTTAACGATGCCGAGCTTCCTCTCGGCGCCGCGGCTTATGCCGCCGTCGCTCTCGGATACATTGCGGACCACAAGGAGTAATCCATGTCCCAGCAAAGTAAATATTTCCCCGGCTGGCTCGTGGTGGCCTCCGGCTTTGTCATCATGGCCACGTGCTACACCATTTTCGTTAACTGCATGACTATTCCTTCCGCACCAAACCTTCCGAGATTGGCCTGAAGCCGCTCGGCGAGAACCCGGGCGATCCGTCTGTTTCCACCGCGGGCGATAAGGACGAGCATACGGCCCCCGAGGTTAGCGTCGGCTGGTCTCGTATCAAGAAGAGCCCGGCATTTTGGCTGCTTGTCGTCGCCTTCCTCTTTATGGGCTTGGTCAATGGCGCCATCCTGCCCAACCAGGTTACCAACATGACGAGTGTTACCGTCAACGGTGCCAAGATCGTCACGGGCGGCCACGACCCCATGTGGGCAGGCACCGTGCTTTCGGCCTACATGGTTACCGTCGTTATCGCCAAGATTTCGCTCGGTGCGATCTATGACCGCTTTGGCCTGCGCTTTGGCAATATCCTTGGCTCCGTTGCGTGCATTATCGCCTGCGTGGCGCTGTGTTTCCCGACGACGGACCTCGGTCCTATTGTCGCTGCTGTGAGCTTTGGTGTTGGAACGTGCATGGGCACCATCACGCCTACCATCGCCGCGTCCAAGCAGTTTGGCATGGCCGACCTCGGTAAGGTCACGGGCACCATCACCTCGCTCGAGATGGTCGGCGGCACCGTGGGCGCTATCGTCTCGGGCGTGCTGTTCGATGCCACGGGCTCCTTTGCGAGCACCTGGATCGTGTGCCTGGCGTGCTCCGTGGTCATGCTCGTGTTCCTGCTGGCATCCGAGCCCATCGCCGCCAAGCTGCGCGCAAGCGTGGCGGGGGAGTAGATAGGCCAAAGCGCATTGCCGCTTGTCCGCTTCGTCCGTGGCTACCGCGGCGGCGTGTCTGGCCGAACGAGTCCCCATACCCTCGTTCGGTCAGACGCGCCGCCGCTGTTTGTGTTTGTGCCGTATAATGTCCACTACCTATGACGCGATACAAAAGAAAGGTGTTTGCCCATGCAGGCACAGAAGGCGGAGGGAACCCGCGACCTTATCGGCGCCGAGATGCGCGCCTGGCAAAAGATGCAGCAGATTGCGGCCGGCGTGTTCGAGCCGTTTGGCTTTAAGCCCATCGAGACGCCCGCGATCGAGCAGGTGGACGTGTTTGTCCACGGTATCGGCCAGTCGACCGACGTCGTGCGCAAGGAGATGTTCCGCGTGTTTAGCGGCGCCAACCTGGAGCGCGTCTTTACCGAGGGCACCGACACCAAGCTTAAGCCCAAGCAGCGCCTGGCCCTTCGTCCCGAGGGCACGGCCGGTGTGGTGCGCGCCGTCGTGGAGAACAATCTGGTGCCCCAGGGCTCCACGCCGTTTAAGGCCTATTACGCCGAGGCCATGTTCCGCGGCGAGCGCCCCCAGAAGGGACGCCTGCGCCAGTTCCACCAGGTGGGCATCGAGTGGCTCGGCGCTCCCGATCCGGCGGCAGACGCCGAGTGCATCATCATGCTCATGGAGTTCTACAAGCGCCTGGGCTTCGATCTGTCCAAGCTCCGTCTGCTTATTAACTCGATGGGCGATGCGCAGTGCCGTCCGGCATATCGCGAGCAGGTCAAGCAGTTTATCCTCGATCACGCCGACGAGATGTGCGACGAGTGCCGCGAGCGCGCCGAGCTCAACCCGCTGCGCGCCTTCGACTGCAAGAACGACCATTGCCGCGAGATCATGTCCGACGCACCGCTGATGGGCGACAACCTGTGCGACGAGTGCCGCGAGCACTACGAGCAGGTCAAGCGCTATCTGGATGCCGCCGGTATCGAGTATGTCGAGGATCCCACCTTGGTGCGCGGCCTGGACTACTACACCCGTACTGTCTTTGAGGTCGAGGCTCCCGGCGCCGGTGTCGGCTCCATCGGTGGTGGCGGTCGCTACGATGGCCTCGTTGAGCTCGAGGGCGGTAAGCCCACGGCGGGCGTCGGCTTTGCCGTCGGCTTTGAGCGCGCCCTGCTGGCCCTGCAGGCCTTTGGCAGCGACCTGGGTGCCGAGGAGGTCCCGTGCGTCTACGTCGCCAACGCCGGCAAGGAGCTGCGTCAGAACGTCTTTACCATTACGCAGCAGCTTCGCGCTGCAGGGATTGTGACCGAGGCGGACTATCAGGGCCGTTCGCTCAAGGCCCAGTTTAAGCAGGCCGATAAGGTGGGTGCCAAGCTCATCCTTGTCCTGGGTGGCGACGAGCTTGCTGCCGGCAAGGTCAAAGTGCGCGACATGGAGAGCCATGACGAGGTTCTCGTCGATCTGGCCAATGTGGTCGAGGCGGTTCGCGAGCGCCTGTAGCGTATCTTTTTGAGCTGCGGGCCTGCTAACGTGCCCTGCTCATGGAGAGCGATTGTTACGGGGGTGTTTCGCATTTATGCGGAATGCCCCCGTTTGCATATGCCGTCCACCGAGAAATACGACCATTTGGGGCAAAAAGCCTTGCAATGCAGAAAATACTTTTGTGTGGTAAAGCGCAATCAGTGTCGAAAGTATTTCCCAAGCGCCTATAATGAATACCGCATGTTACGTGCATAGAAGGAGGAATGGGAGGAAACGTGGCTGAGAACCTAAGCAACCAGTCTGTACCCGAAGCCGCGGCGCGCGTCGCTGCCGTGGTCAACCGCCTCGTTAACCGAATCGGCTCGAATGCCGAGTCCAGGGAGCGTCTCGCCGAGATCGAGATCCCCGAGGAGCTGCGCGATAATCTGGCGCTGTTCCTGCGCCTGGAGCGCCGTGTGCTTAGCGAGTATGATCCCGAGATCGCGGACCTGTTCGACAAGATTCTGTCGGCCGAAATCGTGGCCAATGCCGGCAACCCCGGTAGCCGTGCCGCTGACGAGGCCGTCGACGAGCAGGGCGTGCCCACCGCCGACGAGCCCACCGCCGTGGCGTTTCGCGAGGTCGTCGATCTGATCGACAGCTTGCCGCTCGATAAGCAGCAGGTCATCGTTCGCGCCTTTACGAGCTTCTTCCACCTGGCAAACCTGTCGGAGGAGAACTACCGTGTGGCGCAGCTGCGCGAGCGCGAGGCCGGCGCATCGACCGATACCGAGGTCGATCCCGCCAACGAGCTCACCGTCGCTTATCACCAGCTGGTGAATGAGCTGAGCGTCGAGGGCGCCAACGAACTGCTCGGCAAGCTTGAGTTCCATCCCGTCTTTACCGCGCATCCCACCGAGGCCCGTCGCAAGGCCGTCGAGGGCAAGATTCGCCGTATCTCCAATCTGCTGGAGGAGCGTCCGCGTCTGGGCGGCTCCGACCTGGTGGAGAACGAGCGCCATATGCTGCAGGAGATCGACGCCCTGGTGCGTACGAGCCCCATCGCGCTCAAGAAACCCACGCCGGTCGAGGAAGCCGATACCATCATCGACATCTTCGATAACACGCTGTTCGACGTCATCCCCGTCATCTATCGTCGCTTTGACGACTGGGTGCTGGGCGACAAGGCCGGTACCGTGCCGCCGCTGTGCCCGGCGTTCTTCCATCCCGGCAGCTGGATCGGTTCCGACCGCGACGGTAACCCCAACGTCACCGCCAAGGTGAGCCGTGAGGTCGCCGCCAAGTACTTCACTCACATGGTGCTCAAGCTCGAGGACAAGTGCCGCCGCATCGGCCGCAACCTCACGCTCGAGGCCACCTACAGCAAGCCTTCTGCTGAACTCATCAACCTGTGGAACCATCAGGTCGAGATGAGCCCTCGGTACACGGCCCGCGCCGAGCTGATCTCCGAGCACGAGCCGCATCGCGCCGTCATGCTCGTCATGGCCGACCGTCTGAACGCCACCGTGCGTCGCATCACCGACACCATGTACCACAGCGCAGACGAGTTCTTGGATGACCTGCGCGTCGTTCAGCGCTCCCTGGCCGCCTGCGGTGCCGTCCGTGCTGCCTACGGCCCGGTCCAGACCATCATCTGGCAGGTCGAGTCCTTCGGCTTCCATATGGTCGAGATGGAGTTCCGTCAGCACTCCGTGGTGCACGCCCGCGCCCTCAAGGATATTCACGAGAACGGTATCCATGGTGATTTGCAGCCCATGACGCGCGAGGTCATCGACACCTTCCGCGCTATCGGCTCCATCCAAAAGCGCTACGGCAAGAAGATGGCGCACCGCTACATCATCTCGTTTACCAAGAGTGCCCAGCATGTGGCCGACGTCTTTGAGCTGGCCCACCTGTCCTTCGCACACGAGGAAGACGTTCCCGAGCTCGACGTGATCCCGCTGTTCGAGCAGCTCGAGGACCTCGAGGGCTGCGTCGACGTGCTCGACCAGATGCTCACGCTGCCCGTGGTGCAGAAGCGCCTTGCCCAGACCAACCGCCGCATGGAGGTCATGCTGGGCTATTCCGACTCCTCCAAGGATGCCGGTCCTACCACGGCCATGCTCGCGCTGCACTCCGCGCAGGAGCGCATTGCCAAGTGGGCCGAGAAGAACGATATCGACCTGGTGCTCATGCACGGTCGCGGCGGTGCCGTGGGCCGTGGCGGCGGCCCGGCCAACAAGGCCGTGCTGGCGCAGCCCAAGGGTTCGGTCAACTGCTTCTTTAAGCTCACCGAGCAGGGCGAGGTCATCTTTGCCCGTTACGGCAACCGCACGCTGGCTCAGCGCCATGTTGAGTCCGTTGCCGCCGCAACGCTTTTGCAGTCGGCCCCGAGTGTCGAGAAGACCAACACCGAGACCACGCAGAAGTTCTGGGATATGGCCGAGAAGCTCAACGCCGCAAGCCACGAGCGCTATCTGGACTGTCTCTTATACACATCTGACGCTGCCGACGATAAGGCTC
>USBX01000072.1 GCA_900552995.1 uncultured Collinsella sp. | reverse complement strand
CGAGATTAGCGAGTGTCTCGTGGGCTCGGAGATGTGTATAAGAGACAGTTCTCAAGCTCTTTAAAAAGCATGTCCTGGCACTGTTCACAGCTATCGTACTTATCGTAATCAGCTGCAACGCCGATCTGGCACTGCCTACCTACATGAGCGACATCGTCGACGTGGGCGTACAGCAAGGCGGCATCGCCTCGCCCGTGCCCGACACCATTCGTGCCGAATCACTCGATGACCTTGAGCTCTTTATGAGCACCAAGGACGCCAAAGCTGTGGAGGCCGTGTTTAGCAAGGCTGACAAAAAAGGCATTCGAACGTACAAGGGCACCGAGGAAGAGCGTGCCGATGGCGGCAAGATTGCCGACATTATGAGCCTGCCCGAGACCGTCGTCCTTTCTCTCAACCAGGGCATCGACGCCAGCTCCATGGGCGACATGACCGGCGCATCCACCGAGGCAAGCAATGGCGGCGGCGCCCAGGCCATGCCCACCCCCGAGCAGATGGCGGCAATGACGCCCGAGCAGCTCGCCGAGATGCAGCAGAAGGCCACAGCGGCGCAAAACATGCAAAAGCAGATTGATGCCGACGGCGGCAAGATCACCATGAAGAGTCTGCGCCTAGGTGTCGAGGGCGGTCTGGTAGACCAAAGCAAGCTCGTCGAGGGCGCCAACCAAATGGCGGACAAAATGGGCTCCATGTCGGGCTCCATCGTCACCCAGCGCGCCGTGAGCTATGTACAGGACGAGTACAAGGCACAGGGCATCGACCCCGCCGACGTGCAGAACGCCTACCTGGGCCGCATGGCGACCACGATGTTTGGTCTGTGCCTGATCTCACTGGTCGCCACCATCCTAACCGGCGCCGTGGCCTCGCGCACCGCCTGTTCCATCGCACGCGACCTGCGCCGCGAGACCTTCAACAAGGTCATGCACTTCTCGCCAGCCGAGGTGGGCAAGTTTAGCCAGGCCTCGCTCATCACTCGCTGCACCAACGACATTCAGCAGATCCAGATGGCCGCAACCCTGTTTATCCGCATGTGCCTCATGGCGCCCGTCATGGGCATCGTCGCCGTCATGCGCGTCCTGGCCAACCACACCGGCCTGGAGTGGACCATCGCCGTGGCCATCATCGCGGTCTCGGCCGTCGTCGGCGTGCTTATGGGCCTCACCATGCCCAAGTTCAAAAAGATGCAGAGCTTTGTGGACCGCGTGAACCTTACCGCCCGCGAGCTGCTCGACGGCCTTATGCCTATCCGTTCGTTCAACCGCGAGGAGCATGAGCTTGAGCGCTTTGACCAGGCGTCCCTCGACCTTATGACCACGCAGCTCTACACCAACCGCGCCATGAGCTTTATGATGCCGCTCATGATGCTCGTTATGAACTGCATCACCGTGCTTATCGTCTGGTTTGGCGCGCAGGGCGTGTCTGACGGCGTGATGCAGGTCGGCAACATGATGGCGTTCATCTCCTACACCATGCAGATCGTCATGGCGTTTATGATCCTCACCATGGTTTCGGTCATCCTGCCCCGCGCCGAGGTCGCAGCCGAGCGCGTGGAAGAGGTCATCACCTGCCCCACGAGCATCAACGACCCTGCCTCGCCCAAACTGCCCGCGGCCAGCGCGCCGCGCGGTGAGCTCACCTTCCGCGACGTGAGCTTCCAGTATCCCGATGCCCGCGCCGACGTCATCAGCGGCGTGAACTTCACCACGCATGCCGGCCAGATGCTCGGCATCATTGGCTCCACGGGCTCGGGCAAGTCCACGCTCGTGCAGCTGATTCCGCGCCTGTACGACGTCACGGGCGGCAGCATTTCGCTCGACGGCATCGACGTGCGCGACATGACCCTTTCCGAGCTGCGCCACCGCATTGGTTACATCCCGCAGCAGGGTCGCCTGTTCTCGGGCACCGTCGCGAGCAACCTCAAGTTTGCCGGCGACATGGTGAGCGATGATGATATGCGCCAGGCGGCACGCATCGCCCAGGCCGAGGACTTTATCGCCGAGCGCGAGGGCGGCTACGACTCCCCCATCAGCCAGGGCGGCTCCAATGTTTCGGGTGGTCAGCGCCAACGCCTGGCCATTGCCCGCGCGTTGGCCAAAAAGCCCGAGGTCGTGGTGTTCGATGACTCGTTTAGCGCCCTCGACTACAAGACCGACGCGCGCCTGCGCGAGGAGCTGGCCAAAAACGTTACCGACGCCGCACTCGTGGTCGTGGCCCAGCGCATCGCGACCATCATGCACGCCGACCAGATCATCGTGCTCGACGACGGTCACGTAGTGGGCACCGGCACGCACGAGGAGCTGCTGCACGGCTGCCCGGCGTACCTGGAGATTGCACAGTCGCAGCTTTCCGCCGAGGAGCTGGGGCTTACCCAAGAAGAAATTGCAGCCGTCATGGAAGGAGGCGAGCGCTAATGGCAGACGAGACCAAGACTCAGATTCCCAAGCCCACCCGCCAGCGTGGTCCCATGGGCCGCATGGGTGGCATGCGCCGTGGCGAAAAGGCCAAGGACTTTAAGGGCACCATGAGGCAGCTGCTCGGCTATATCGGCCAGCACAAGATTGCCGTGTTTGCCGCCGTCGCCTTTGCCGTGTGCTCGGTCATCTTTAACATTGTGGGGCCCAAGGTGCTCGGCCAGGTTACGACTAAGCTGTTCGAGGGCTTGGTTGCCAAGGTCAACGGCACCGGCGATGTCGACTTTGCCTGGATCGCCAAGACGCTCGGCTTTTTGCTCTGTCTGTATCTGGCGAGCTCTGCCTGCAGCCTGATCCAAGGCTGGCTCATGACCGGCGTCACGCAAAAGATTTGTTATCGCATGCGCAAGGAGATCGCCGCCAAGATCGCCGTCGTTCCGATGAGTTACTTCAACGGCCACAGCAAGGGCGACGTACTCAGTCGCATCACCAACGACGTCGACACGCTGGGTCAGTCGCTCAACCAGAGCGTGACGCAGCTCATCACGTCTGTCACGCAGATTATCGGCGTGCTCGTCATGATGCTGTCGATCAGTCTGCCGCTTACCGGCGTCACCGTGCTCACACTGCCGGCCGCCGCGATTATCCTGACCGTGATGATTCACTTCTCGCAGCCGTACTTCCGCGAGCAGCAGCAGGTTTTGGGCACCGTCAACGGCATCATCGAGGAGGACTTTGCCGGCCAGAACGTCATTCAGGTGTTCGACCGCGCCGAGGCCTCGATCGAGGAGTTCGACCGTCAAAACGATCGCCTGTTTATTAGTGGCTGGCGTTCGCAGTTCCTGTCGGGCCTGATGATGCCGCTTATGAGCTTGGTGGGTAACATGGGTTACGTGGGCGTCGTCGTGGTGGGTGCGCAGCTCGCGCTGACCGGCAATGCCACGCCCGGCGACATCCAGAGCTTCATTCAGTACGTGCGCAACTTTACGCAGCCCGTGCAGCAGCTGGGCAACGTGAGCAACACGATGCAGTCGATGGCAGCCGCCACCGAACGCGTCTTTGAGTTCCTAGCCGCGCCCGAGGAGGAGCAGAAGGCCGACGCGCAGATTCCCGAAAAGCGCCCCGGTCACGTGGAGTTTGACCATGTCAAGTTTGGCTACACGCCCGACAAGACCATCATCCACGACTTTAGCTGCGAGGCCAAGCCCGGCCAGACCATCGCCATCGTCGGCCCCACCGGCGCCGGCAAGACCACGCTCATTAAGTTGCTGCAGCGCTTCTACGACGTGGACGGCGGTTCGCTGCGCGTCGAGGGCGTCGACGTGCGCGACTGGGACCGCGCGGCACTGCGCGGCGAGTTTGCCATGGTGCTGCAGGATACCTGGCTGTTTAACGGCACCATCCGCGAGAACATCCGCTACGGACGCCCCGATGCGACCGACGCCGAGGTCGAGACCGCCGCACGCGCCGCACGCTGCGACCACTTTATCCATACGCTCGCCGGCGGCTACGACTTTATGATCAATGAGGAGGGCACCAACCTCTCACAGGGCCAGCGCCAACTCGTGACCATCGCCCGCGCCATTTTGGCCGACCGTCCGGCGCTGATTCTGGACGAGGCGACCTCCAACGTCGATACCCGCACCGAGGAGCTCATCCAGCGCGCCATGGATGCGCTGATGCAGGGCCGCACGAGCTTTGTCATCGCGCACCGCCTGTCCACGATCCGCAACGCCGACGTGATCTTGGTAATTCGCGACGGCGACATCGTCGAGAAGGGCACGCACGACGAGCTGCTCGCCCGGGGCGGCTTCTACGCCGATCTGTATAACTCGCAGTTCGACGAGGCGGCGTAAAACCGGCGGCAAACAGCAGCAATACCAAAAAAACGGGGGCGCAGGACAACCTGCGCCCCCGTTTTGTGTCCTTTGGGCCTCGAAGCGCCTCCCCTGAGACCTGATTGACGGCGCCATCCAGACCCCGTGGACAAAAAATGGCAAATATGAGTACTGTCACCTTTTTAGTAACAGCCAAAACTGCCCCAAACGACGTCTTTGCGGCCTAGATATGCCTTCAAATTGATCAAAACGCCCGGTAGCATGCTTCTGCGTGCCAACGTTAATGAACATATTTACTGTTGTGTCTAATATCTTATAAGGTCGATATGATACTAAGATAGCAACAGTACTCATATTTGCCATTTTTTGTCCACGGGGTATGCCGCAGAAGATCCAACTTGCTCCAGCGTGCCGTACGCTGGCCCTCCCCTTCCGGCGAGCGCCGACATCTCCCCAGATAAAACCGATCAAAATAAACCTGTCCCTTTTCGGCAGGTTTCGCTTGCACTTTAGCGTGCGACAGCGGATAATGCCGGGCATTCGACAATACGCTTATTGCTCTTTCTATAGATTGAGGAGGCCCCTATGGCCATGGAATTCAAACGCAGGCTGCCGATCCCTATGGAGATCCGCGAGGAAATGCCGCTTTCCGCCGAGCTTACTGCCAAGAAGCAGGCATTTGACGCCGAGGTCGCCAAGGTCTTTACTGGCGAGGACGCGCGCAAGGTGCTCATCATCGGCCCGTGCTCTGCCGACCGCGAGGATTCGGTGCTAGAGTACATGAACCGACTGGCCAAGACCGCCGAGGAGGTCAAGGACAAGCTCATCATCATTCCGCGCGTCTACACCAACAAGCCGCGCACCAAGGGCACCGGCTAC
This sequence comes from uncultured Collinsella sp., assembly GCA_900552995.1. Classification (GTDB taxonomy): domain Bacteria; phylum Actinomycetota; class Coriobacteriia; order Coriobacteriales; family Coriobacteriaceae; genus Collinsella. The sequence goes on along the minus strand of USBX01000072.1, from coordinate 506 downwards.
AAGGGCCTGCTGCACAACCCCGACCCCGAGGCGCCCGATGACCTGCTCGAAGGCGTCAAGGCAATCCGCCACATGCACCTGCGCGTCATCGAGGAGACCGGCTTCTTTACCGCCGATGAGATGCTCTACCCGTCCAACTACCAGTACCTCGTCGACCTGCTGAGCTACGTTGCCGTGGGTGCACGCTCGGTCGAAAACCAGGAGCACCGCCTGGTGTCGAGCGGCATTTCGGTGCCCGTGGGCATGAAGAACCCCACCGCCGGTTCCACCACCGTCATGCTCAACTCTATTTACGCCGCGCAGGCGCACCAGAGCTTCATCTTCCGCAACTGGGAGGTCGAGTGCGATGGCAACCCGCTCGCGCACGCCGTCATGCGCGGCTACATCGGCCTCGATGGGCGCACCTACCCCAATTACCACTACGAGCACCTGGAGCGCCTGGCCGAGCGCTATACAGAGCGCGCCGGCTATGCCCTGTCTCTTATACACATCTGACGCTGCCGACG
>USBX01000071.1 GCA_900552995.1 uncultured Collinsella sp. | reverse complement strand
CGTACTTCGAGGCGCGTTCGTGCGCCGCGGCGCACGAACGCGCCTCGAAGTACGTTGCCAGCGCATCGCCCATACCAGCGACCGTCATACGCAGTGGGGCCGCCGCGACCACGTTGGTATCGACCACGACCAGGTCCGGATTCTTCTCGAGCATCAGGTAGCGGTCGAACGACCCATCCTCGTGATACAACACCGAAATCGCGCTGCACGGACCGTCCATCGAAGCCGCCGTGGGGCATACACACAACGGCAGCTCAGCATAAAACGCAACGGCCTTTGCGATATCGAGCATCTTGCCGCCGCCAATGCCCACCACCATGTCGCAATACTCGGCCCGGGCTTCCTTGGCCATTTCGACAACGGCATCTTCCGTACACGGACCGTTGTAAATTTTAAAGAAAGGCTCGCTCAGATCATCGTCCAGAAATCCATCGACGATCTGCCTGCACAGCCGATCCTCGGTGCCCTGGTCAAACAAGACATAGGCAGCGCAGCCCAACCATGACAAATACCTGCCCTGACGCGAAAGTTCGCCCGGCCCCTGAACATACCGGCCAGGACCGCCGTAAACCATAGGAAGCGCCATACGAGAATCCGCCCTTCATCAAACAACGATTGGTGCAAAGTAACCTGACCCCCTTGCACCATAGCAAAAAGGGGCAAAGCCATCTGCCGGCTTTGCCCCTTCCTTGCCTTAGTTTACTCATCCATGAGATAGTAGTGACCCAGTGCGTCGGCACCCAGGATGGCGTTTGCGACCATCTCGGGCGTCACCTCAAACGGCATGTTGCACATGGTGTCATCGGGCGCGCAGGCGGCCTCGGCAACAATCATGGCCTGCTCGCGCGTAAGCTCGGCAACGCCAAGTTCCTTCATCGTGACCGGCAGGCCCAGCTCAATGCAGAAGCCCAAGACTTCCTCGAGTTTCTCAGTCGGAGCATCCTCGAGTACCAGCTGGACGATGGTGCCAAAGGCGACCTTCTCGCCGTGATACATGCCGTGGCACTCGGGCAGCATCGTCAGGCCATTGTGGATGGCATGAGCAGCAGCAAGGCCCGAGCTCTCAAAGCCAATGCCCGAAAGCAGCGTATTGGCCTCGATGATATGCTCGACGGCAGGCGTGAGCGCACCCTTCTCCAGCGCGACCTTGGCCTTGACGCCATCGGCCATAAGCGTCTCGTAGCAGAGCTTGGCGAGCGCCAGGCCGGCCATTCCGCCCTTACCGCCGGCGCAAGTGCCACCGTCGGCATCGTGCGTCGCCTGAGCCTCAAAGTAGGTTGCGAGCGCATCGCCCATACCGGAAACCGTCAGACGCACCGGGCTCGCCGCGATAACCGTCGTATCCATCAGGACAATGTTGGGGTTTGCCTTAAGGAACAGGTACTTATCGAACTGGCCGTCATCGGTGTAGAGCACCGAAAGCGCCGAGCACGGTGCATCGGTCGAGGCGATGGTGGGGCAAATGATAACCGGGGACTCCAGGTAGTAGGCAACGGCCTTAGCGGTATCGAGGATCTTGCCGCCACCGACGCCGACGATGATGTCGCAACCGTTGTCGCGAGCGAGCGCAACCAGGCGATCGACCTCGCCCTTGGAGCACTCGCCGTTAAAGTCCTCAAACAGCAGCTCGGCCTTAGCCTCGGCAAAGCCGCCCTCGATCTTGGCACCGACGCGCTTCTTGCCCGAAGGCGTCACGATGACGAGGGCCTTAGCGCCGAGCGGCTCGACATAGGAGCCGAGCTTGGCGAGCTCGTCCGGACCCTGGATGTACTTGCTGGGGCTATTGAAAATTGCAGCCATAACTATCCCATTCTCTAAAAGAAAAAAGAAAGGGGCTCCGTACAGATACGTGCGGAGCCCCTCGTTACGATAACAAGAGTCGATTAGAAATCGATGTCGGTGTCGTAGTAGCAGGCCTTGAGGATCTTCTCGAAGTCGGCAGCCTTGGTCTCACGCGGGTTCTCGGGCGTGCAGGCGTCGGTCTCGGCGTTCGCAGCGATCTCGGGCAGCTTGGCGAGGAACTCCTCCTCGGAAACCATCTGCGGGTTCTCGGCGTCGACCTTCACGCCACCATTCGCGTAATCCTTGATGGACTGCGGAATGTTGAGCTGGTCGTTGAGATCGCGAATCTTCTGGACGAGCGCAGCGATGAGCTCCTCGTTGGTCTCGCCGGGAAGGTGCAGGATCTCCTTGGCCACGTAAGCGTAACGCTCAGCAGCACGCGGGTCCTTGGAGTTCCACTGGATTACCTTGCCCAGGTACATGGCGTTAGCGGCACCGTGGATGATGTGGCCGTTCTCGAAGGCAGCACCGGTCTTGTGAGCCATGGAGTGAACGATGCCGAGCAGGCCCGAGGAGAAGGCGATACCGGCGATGCACTGAGCCTCGTGCATGTGCTGACGGGCCTCATGGTCGCCAGCATAGGACTTGGGCAGCCACTCGACGATCTCGCGGATGCCGTGCAGGGCGTTGGCGTCGGTGAACATAGAGGCGCAGGTGGAAACGTAGGCCTCCATGCAGTGGGTCAGAGCATCCATGCCGGTGTGAGCGCACAGCTTGGCGGGCATGGTGTAGGTGAGCTCGGGGTCGACGATGGCGACATCAGGGGTGATGTTGAAGTCGGCCAGCGGGTACTTGATGCCCTTGGCGTAGTCGGTAATGACGGAGAACGCGGTGACCTCGGTAGCGGTGCCGGAGGTAGAGGAGATGGCGCAGAAATGAGCCTTCTGACGCAGCTCGGGGAAGCTGAACGGCTGGATGATGTTATCGAAGGACTCCTCGGGATACTCGTAGAAGACCCACATGGCCTTAGCAGCATCGATGGGCGAACCGCCGCCGATAGCAACGATCCAGTCGGGCTCGAAGTCGCGCATAGCGGCTGCGCCCTTCATGACGGTCTCGATGGAGGGATCGGACTCGACGCCCTCGAACAGCTTGACCTCCATGCCGGCCTCTTTGAGGTCGGCCTCAACGTCCTGCAGGAACCCGCCGCGGCGCATAGAGCTGCCGCCAGAAACGATGATGGCCTTCTTGCCCTTGAGGTTCTTCACCTCGTGGCGAGCGCCCTCACCAAAGTACAGATCGCGAGGATTGGTAAAACGTCCCATACTGTGCCTCCTAAACAAGCCCCTCTTAGACTTGCGTATATAACGGAGCACCCGATTGGCTCCGTTAGGACCGTTTTGCGCGTTGCCGGCGATGACAATGCGCGATGTCTAAACGTCTCAACGCTCAGACAAATACTATTCTACCGTTCTGGTTGGTCAGTTATTCACCTAAAGCCAACAATGATGAAACGTTTTTTCTATCCCTGAAGACCCTTGTGCAGCATTCATACTCCCAAGCTGGGCAAACGTTTTATCAAGGTTGACTACATATCCCGGGCAGGACTGTGCCCCTCCAAAATGCACCCCGTTCGCCGCCAAAAATCGACCGTTTGCGGCACCGTGATACCACTCGGTCGTCCAGGATGCCGACATTTGTGCGACATCCGTCTTCGTGGTGCAAAGGTGCAAGTCCAAGTGCGGCACCCCCGGTGTGCCACATGCGGGTAAACTAGAACCTTATATAGAGATATTTGAACCCTAACCGCAGCAAAGGAGGCCCCATGGCATTCGATCCCATTCAAGAGGATTGCCATCGCCTCGTTCTTGAGGCCTTGCGCCGCGACAATATCCCGCTCACCGACGGCCCCGCCGTAGAGCGTCTGATGGAACAATTCACCCGTAACCCCGCGCCGCTCATCGTGCACGACCGCGACCGCGCCGGGCATCTCATTGCCAAGGTGGTCGAGGCTGTCGACTACCGCATTCCCTTTATCCCTGACGATAACCAGGCAGAGCAGGAAGAGACCGCCGCCGAGAACATGCTTCGCGAGGCAGCCGCGCTCGACCCCACCAACTGGGACGCCCAGCGCATGCTGACCGCCCTCACCGCCGAATCCAACGAGGAATACGTGCAGTATCTGGTATCCAAGTGCGACGAGGTGGAGCACGATCTGGCGCTCAAGATTGCCTCGGCTCAGGACCCCTACGAGCGTGAGGCCGCAGGCGACCTGACCCGCCGTCCCTACCTGCGCTGGCTTGCCGCCTTGGCATCGCGCGCGCTCATTAGCGGCCGCTACCGCATGTCGCTCGAAGCCGCAAACCGCAGCCTCGACTTTGCCCCCAACGATCCTGCTGGCGTCCGCCACACCGCAATGCTCGCCATGGCAAAGCTCGAATACCCCGCTGAGGAGCTCAAGCGCTTTCGCTCTGCCCACTCCGTCCCCTATCTTGCCAACACGCCGCTGCGCCGCCGTTCCAAGGACGCAGAGCGCAACCTGGACCCGTGGACGCTCATTGCGCTGATGAGCGCTGCCTGGCGCGAGCTGGATTACGAGGGCGCCGAGCACTACCTGCGCATCCTTGCGCGCTCGTGCCCGCACGCAGCCGAGGCGCTCTACTTCCAAACCGAGTTTCCCGATGGCGTCTATGCCCGCGTCAACGTGGGTGCAGGCTCCACCGATGAGCTCGTCCTTGCCCTGTCCGAGGCGACGCCGGTGCTGCAGGAGGGCCTAGGCGCGCCCGACAACGCCAGCTTTGCCGCCTGGGTCGCCACCAACGACATCGTGCGCTCCCAGATCGACGAACGAATCCTGCGCGCGGCCGAACAGGGATTGCCGTTTAAGGGAGGAGACCTCTAATGGATCCGAGCGCCTACATCCCCGCCTATCTGGAGCGCACCTATCTGGCATCGCACCCCGAGCTCACCGATGCAGCACGCGAGCTTGTCCATAACGACATGAGCGCGAATCCCCAAAAGTATGCGCAGTCCGAGCATGCCCAGGCGCTGCTGTCCTATGCCGGCGTCCATCGCCACCTGCTCGACGAGCTCCATCGCATCGAGGACATGGGCAGCGATGAGGAGTTCGAGCAGACGCGCAACCGCCTGTTCGACGACATGCGCGATGAGCTGCTCAAGATCGTCCGCATCGATGCGCATGTCCTCGATGCCCAGCTGCTCGCCATCATTTTGGCGGACACGCCCGTCGATGCCTGCCTGGGCGACCTGATGAAGCTCGAGGCGAGCACGGCCGATTACCTGCAACAGAGCGTGCCCGGGTTTGATATGGAGGCCCCGCACTATTGGACCAATAATGTTTTGGCCGACGGTGTCACCGCAGCAGACCTTACCGTGAGCGAGCCGGCGCTTATCGGGTGGCTCCACACGCTCGAGGCCATCTCGCAGCTGTGCATGGCGAGCGCTCGTTACCGTGCTGCCGCCAACTACGCCCGCCGCGTCCTTAAGGCAGAAGGCTATCCCACCCGGGCCGCAGGCACCGTGCTGCTCGCCCTCGCTCGTCTGGAAGACCAAGACGGCTTTTTTGCCCTGGCCCACCAGCTCGAGGAACAGGTGGGAGCCGATGCACTCGAGAACTCCCCCTGGTACCTGCTCGCCCGCACGATTCTGCTGTTCAAAACAAACAAGATGCGCCCGGCGACGCGCGCGCTGCGTGAGTTCGCTAACCGTTGCGAGGGCGGCGCGTTCTTTTTGCTGAACCCCATGTATCAGACACCGTACCTTCCCTGCCGGCCCGAACCGCACGACCCCTGGGACCTTTCGCATCAGGCAGTTTGGGAAGCCTGTCTCTTATACACATCTCCGAGCCCACGAGACACTCGCTAATCTCGT
>USBX01000070.1 GCA_900552995.1 uncultured Collinsella sp. | reverse complement strand
ACGAGATTAGCGAGTGTCTCGTGGGCTCGGAGATGTGTATAAGAGACAGGGCTCGGCTGCAGCGCTGGCAGACGGCTGTGCGGACGCGTCGGCGTTGCCAGCATTCGCCGCAGCCGTGACTTTGTGGGCAGACATCGCGGCCCTGCGAGCGGCCTTGGTGGCATCGGCGTACCTGCTCTTGGCCATATGATCATCCTCCGATTTGGGACATAAATCGTTGCGTGCCCTCAATTATCGCGTGTTCCTGCGGTTTGTGGGCCACGGCATCGCGCCAAATCGAAACTACCTGCATATCATCACCACGGCGCAGGGCATCGCGCACCGAATACTCGGCATCGCTGAACAGGCACGGACGCACGTTACCGTCGGCCGTCAGGCGCAGACGGTTGCAATTCGCGCAAAAATGGTTGGACATGGCGCTGATGAAGCCGACCGTTCCCGCCGCGCCCGGAAAGTGCCAATAGCGCGCAGGGCCCGCGCCGGCAGGAGCGTCGTTGATGTCGAGCGGCTCGAGCTCGCCCAGACCAACCGCGGCGGCCCCGGCATTGATGCGCGCCCGCAGCTCGTCGCTCGGAACGGTGTCACTCGCATCCCACAGCTCGGGATTGAGCGCGGGCGCATGCGGGTCCACGGCGCAATGCGAGCTCGTGCGCTCGTCGCCGATGGGCATGTATTCGATAAAGCGCAGGTGGATGGGGCGGTCGACGGTCAGCCGCGCAAGGGCCGCCACATCTTGGTTGAGTCGGCGCACCACAACGCAGTTGACCTTAACGGGCTCAAAGCCCCAAGCCAGCGCCGCGTCGATGCCGGCCATGGTCTGTTCGAGCCGACCCAGACGCGTGATCTTTCCAAACAGCGTAGGGTCGAGCGTGTCGAGCGAAATGTTGACGCGGTTAAGGCCGGCATCTTTGAGCTGCGGTGCCAGCTTGGGCAGCAAGGCGCCGTTGGTGGTAAGCGAGATGTCCTCGATCTGCGGAATCGCGCGGATGTCGCGAATGAGCGGGATGATGCGGCGGCTGACCAGCGGCTCGCCGCCCGTCAGGCGCACGCGGCGAATGCCCTCCCCCGCTACCAAGCGCACAAAGCGAGCGATTTCCTCGGCGCTGAGCAGCTCGTCGTGCGCGCGGGGCGCCACGCCATCGGCCGGCATGCAGTAAATGCAGCGGAAATTGCACTTGTCGGTAACGGCAATGCGCAGGTAGTTGATATCGCGGCCAAAGCCGTCATGTTGCACGCGCCCGTCCACGCAGCCCTCCCCTCACGCGGCGTTTTATTCTTCGGAAAACATAATACCCCACGGGAGAATCATGCCGACACCCGTACGACAGGACAGGTCGCTTCGAGCAAAACGGACTTTCCAAGCCCATCCTCAGCACAGACCATCACAACATTCGATGTTTTTCCCGTTTTTGGCAAAAAACGTCGAATGTTGTGATGGTTTGCCTGCCCGCAGCGCCCCGCAGAAGGACCAAAGCGCCCCTAAAGGCCGCCGTCCCAGTGTCGAATCACGAATTCTCGCAGGTCGTTCTGACGTTTCTGGAATGCCTCGCTCCGGTCGCACTTGAGACCCATAGCGAGCGCGATGGCGTTCATCGCCCGGTGCAATTGCAGCTGGTGGGCAAACTGAGTCCCGGTGAGGACGATCATCTTAAAGCCCAGCGCGCTCAGCACGGTCATACGCTCCGCATCCGACGCGCTGCGTTGTTTATCAAGATGGTCCGAGCCGTTGTATTCAATCCCCGTACCGCTCGCAGGCGCATATACGTCGATCTCGAAATACCCGGCCTTAGCGAGATACTTGAACTCGTTGGGAACATCGACCCGATGGTTGAGCTCGATCTTGGCGTATCCCAGCCCTCCCTGGGAACGTTTTGCTACGACCATGATTGCGGTGGCCGTCTCCATGGGCGACCGCGCGCCATCGTGCACGCGCTTGAGCACGGCGGCCGCGCGTATAGCCCCCTGACGAGATCGGTTCTCATTGCAATAAGCAATCAAGTCGGCAACGGTATACCTCTGCCCCATCTCGATATAATCGCCTGTCGACAGATGATTCAAATGGTATCGGGCGCAGATTTCGTAGCCATATTCCAGCTGCTCGGGCTCGCTCATCCACGAACCCGCTTGGACAAAGCACATGACCTCATCAACCACCAGAAGGCCCTCTGCCACCTCGATAAGATGGTCTGAAGGTATCGGCGCCCCAAACACGTGGCACCTAAATCCAGCCGGCGTCGAGCGCTCAAAATCGAAGTTGACGAGCGTGTCGATATGATCGAGCTCTTCTCGTGGAATACCAAGCGAAACCAGATAGTCGGTAACGATCCCAACTGCCGTTGAAGCCCTCAGCCCCTTGGCATCGAGCCCCAATTTGGGCAGGTCCGCAGTCGGCTCCGCCTCGTTAGCAAGCGAGTCCTCATCGTATAGGCTGCTTGCTCGCGAGAGCGGCTCGGACGGGCGCGCCACGTTGTGGTACAGCCAGGCAGTCTTATGGGACAGGACGATCGGCAGGTCCATGAGCCCTCCAATGGAGTCGGATAACCAACCTTATTCCCCTGCCCACGGGTCCGCACACCTTCGTGCGCAAGAAAGCGATTCCACCCGTTCGAGTGGCAGAAAAACCATCACAACATTCGATGCTTTTCCTGATTTTGGCAAAAACGTCGAATGTTGTGATGGTTTGAGGCGAGGTGAGGGGCACGGAGGGATCAAAGCATCGTGCTCGAACGGGTTAATCCAACTCTTTTAAGCCATGCGCCAGCTGCCAGTACTCGCCGTGCTGGGCGAGCAGCTCTTCGTGGGTGCCGCGCTCGATGATGCGGCCGTGCTCGAGGACCATGATGGCGTCGGCGTCGCGGACGGTGGACAGGCGGTGCGCGATCATAAACGTGGTGCGTCCGCGCATGATGCGGTCCATACCGCGCTCGATGAGCTTTTCGGTACGCGTGTCGATGCTCGAAGTAGCCTCGTCCAGGATGAGCACCGGCGGATCGGCCACAGCCACGCGCGCGATGGCAAGCAGCTGGCGCTGGCCCTGCGACAGGTTGGCGCCATCGGCCGTGACCGGCGTGTCGTAGCCTCTAGGCAGGCGGCGGATAAACGAGTCGGCGCAGGCTGCCTCGGCAGCGGCGCGCACCTCTTCGTCAGTCGCGTCGAGCTTGCCAAAGCGGATGTTCTGCGCAATGGTGCCGCTAAACAGGTGCGTGTCCTGCAGCACAATGCCGAGCGACCCGCGCAGGCTGGCCTTGGCAATGTGCTTGACGTCGATGCCGTCGTACGTGATCTCGCCGTCATCGACCTCGTAGAAGCGGTTGATGAGGTTGGTGATGGTCGTCTTACCGGCGCCCGTCGAGCCCACAAACGCGATCTTTTGCCCCGGCTTGGCAAACAGGTTGAGGTCCGTGAGCACACGGGTGCCCGGCACGTAGGAAAAGTCCACGGCATGGAAGCGCACGTCGCCGGCAAGCGGGACCAAGCCGCACGTGAGCTCGGTACCGTCGGCGGCCACCGCGTGGCCCGACTCATCAACAGCAGCCACATCATGCAGGTGCCCGTACGCGCCCACGCCCTGGCCCTCGGGAATCTTCCACGCCCACGCGGCATCGCCCGTCTGCACCAGTTCCACGCGACCCTCGTCAACCTCGGGCTTAAGGTCCATGGCGGCAAACAGGCGCTCGGCGCCGGCCAACGCATTGAGCAAGAAGTTGCCCAGCTGCGTGAACTGGTTGATGGGCATGGCGGCCTGACGCACAAAGACCAGGTAGCTTGCGAGCGCGCCCACGTCGGCGAGTCCCTTGATGCAGAGCATGCCGCCCGCCACCGCAACGATGGCGTAGTTGGCATAGCCGATCACCACGGTCATGGGAACCATGGAGTTCGCATAAGCCTGCGCAGCGCCACCGGTGCGGCGCAGTTCTTGGTTGCGCACGTCAAAACCAGCCACGTTGGCCTGTTCGTGATTAAAGACCTTGATGACCTTTTGGCCCGAGACCATCTCCTCGACGTATCCGTCCAAATCGCCCAGCGACGCCTGTTGGGCGGCAAAAAAGCGCTTGGAACGCATGCCCGAGTAGCGCGCATACAGCACAATGGCCACGTCGCACACGAGTGTGATAATCGTGAGCTGCCAGTTGAGGATGATGAGCATAGCCGTGGTACCGACCATCTGGATGCTCGCCTGAATCACGTTGGCAAAGCTGTTGTTGAGCGCCTCGGAGACGGTGTCGACATCGTTGGTAAAAAAGCTCATGATGTCGCCCGAGCGCGTGCTGTCAAAATAACTGAGCGGCAGCGTCTGGATGTGCGCGAACAGGTCGCGGCGAATATCGGACACCACGCGTTGGGCCGCGCGCACCATAATCTGTGAGTAGCCCAGGGCCGAGAGCACGCCCGCGGCGTAGATGATCGCCGTCAGGATGACCTGCTCGGCGAGCAGTTCCTCCCCGCCCGTGGCCAAACCGTTAACGATGGGGCGCACCATGTAGGTGCCGGCGAGGCTCGCGATGGCGGCGACGGAGGCGAGCACGCCCACCGCGAGCAACGAGAACTTGGCATGCCCCATGTAGGAGAGCAGGCGGCGCACCGTGCGCTTGAGGTCGGCCGGGCGTGCTTGGGCTGCGGTCTTAGGCATGGCGCTCACCCCCTTCCGTGGCTTGAATTGATTCGTTGGGGCCGGCGGAAGACGGATCATTTACGCCATCCGCGGCATCCGCATCCCCCGCAAGCTCCATCTGCGAGGCGTAAATCTCCTGGTAGATGCTATCGCCCTCCAGCAGCTCCTCATGCGTGCCCACGCCGTGGACACGGCCGTCGTCCAACACAATAATGCGGGCGGCATCCATGACGCTCGCAATGCGCTGCGCAATGACAATCACCGTCGTGTTGGGAATCTGAGCGATATGCTCGCGGATCTTGGCGTCGGTCGCCATATCGACCGCGCTGGTCGAATCGTCAAAGATGAGCACACGCGGATGCTTGAGCAATGTACGCGCGATGCACAGGCGCTGTTTTTGTCCGCCCGAGACGCCGGCGCCGCCTTGGCCCAACTCGCCGTCCAGCCCGCCGATGCGATCGAGGAACTCGTCCACGCATGCCGCCCGGCAGGCACGCAGCAGCTCCTCGTCGGTGGCATCGGGCGCGCCCCACTGCAGGTTCTCGCGCACGGTACCCGTAAACAGCACGTTCTTTTGTAGCACGATGCCCACGGCGTCGCGCAAGGCGGCCAAGTCGTAATCGCGCACATCGTGTCCGCCCACGAGCACGGCGCCTTCGGTGGCGTCGTACAGGCGCGCGATCAGCTGCACAAGCGAGCTCTTGCCCGAGCCCGTGCCGCCGAGGATGCCCACCGTCGAGCCGCTCTCGATGCGAAGGTCGATATGCTCGAGCACATCCTCGGCTGCATCCGCGCGGTACTTAAAGGAAACGTCGCGAAACTCGATACTGCCGTCCGCTGGCGCCGCAGTCGCGAGGTCTCCCGCAGGGTTGGCGATAAAGGGCTCTTCATCGAGCACCTCTGCGATACGGCCTACACTCGTGAGAGCGCGCGTGAGCAGCAAAAACACGTTGGAAATCATCATGAGCGAGTTCATGATCAGCAGCACGTAGCTCATAAAGCCCGTGAGCGAGCCCACGAGACCGGAGCCTATCTCGTATGCCGTCTTCTGCTTGAAAAAAAAAAA
>USBX01000069.1 GCA_900552995.1 uncultured Collinsella sp. | reverse complement strand
ACGAGATTAGCGAGTGTCTCGTGGGCTCGGAGATGTGTATAAGAGACAGACTATCGAGGAGGCGCTCAAGCTCGCCTTTGAGATGAAGGGGGCCGATGCCAAGGTTGCCGTCATTCCCGATGGCCTGGGCGTTGTTGTTGCGCAGCACTAGTGCGCGGCCTAAACGAATCGTTTATAACCGACAAGAAAGATAAGGTTTTATGCTTACCAAACTCCTCTGTGAATTCGGCGCAACGGCCCTCATGATCATCTTTGGTGTGGGCGTGCACTGCGATACCGTGCTCAAGGGCACCAAGTATCAGGGCTCCGGCCATATGTTTGCCATCACCACCTGGTCCTTTGGCATCTCGGTCTGCCTGTTTGTCTTTGGTGGCGCTGTGTGCATGAACCCCGCCATGGTGCTTGCCCAGTGCATCGTCGGCCTGGTGCCGTGGGGCAACTGCATCCCCTTCATGCTTGCCGATATGCTCGGCGGCTTTGTGGGTGCCGTGATCGCTTGGTTTATGTATGCCGATGAGTTCAAGGCTTCCGAGGGCGTCGTCGACCCCATTGCCCAGCGCAACATCTTCTCGACCAACCCCACCACCGAGGGCACGAACTATGCTCGTAACTTCTTCTGCGAGGCTATCTGCACCTTCGTGTTCATCAGCGCCATCCTTGCTGCCGCTAGCCGCGCCGGCGAGAACGTTCTGATGCTCGCAATCTGCGTCGGCCTGATCGTTTGGGCTGTTGGCATGGGCATGGGCGGCATCACCGGCTTCGCCATGAACCAGGCTCGTGACCTTGGTCCTCGCATGGCCTATCAGGTGCTGCCGATCAAGAACAAGGCTGACAACAACTGGAAGTACGGCCTGCTTGTTCCTGGCATCGCTCCGTTTGTCGGTGCTGCTGTGGCTGCGCTGTTTGTGCATGGTTTCTTGGGCATGTTCTAGTCTGAGGCTACATAGTTGTCCGCTGGCCGCATGGGGTTACTTCCCAGCGCGTCCTCGGACATGCAAAAAGGCTCGCTGCGCACTTCGTGCGGCGAGCCTTTTTGCGTCCTGCGGAATGCGCTGGGAAGTAACCCCATGCGGCCAGCTGCGGGGTCTTTGTTGCGCTCGAGCAAGCAACCCAACATATATATCTGAATTTAAATGGGATGGGCGCTTTGTTGCGATGGGCCTTGAGAGACGGGCGGCACTTTGGGTAGGCTCGATGCCTTGGGGTGGAGCGGCGCCTTGAGATGGGCGTTGCGTTTTGGGGCTGAGCGGGTACTTAGTTGAAGAGGGGCGCTATGGCTGAGAGGTAGTTTTTGGCTACGTTGGCTTTGTTGGCTTCGAAGTTGTGCCAGGCCCACCATTGGACCATTCCTACGAAGCTTGAGGCTATGTGGTGTAGTAGGAAGCTTCGGTCCATAGTGGCGGCGGGGCCGTTTGGGTCGGTAGGGACGGTTTCGGCTGCTCGTGACATGATGGTTTTGCGTAAGCAGTCGGCGAAGACGCGTGAGCCGGCGCCGGCTACGAGGACGCGTACGCCCTGACGACGATCCCAGAGGTTGTTGAGGATATGTTCGACCTGTACGAGCGGGTCATCGAGCGGTGTGCCATCGTCGTCGAGGGCGTGGGTGCAAATGTCGCTCACGAGTTCGGACAGTAGGTCATCTTTGCTCTTGAAGAGGCCGTAGAACGTGGCCCGACCAACATGGGCGCGAGCGATGATGTCGCCGACGGTGATCTTGCCGTAGTCCTCTTCGCGCAGCAGCTCGGAGAACGCCGCAACGATGGCAGCGCGGCTTTTTGCCTTGCGGGCATCCATGGCTATGCATCCACATGAACAAGCAGGCAACGGAGCGTGCCGGAGCAGCCCTCGTAGGGGCGCTTACCGGCGCCGTAGCCGACGGCCTCGATGCGGTAGCGGGCCGGCAGGTGCTCGGACGTGCGCAGTGCGGCGACGATGGCGGCGCCCGTGGGCGTCACGAGCTCGCCAGCGACCGGTGCAGGCATGAGGGCGATATTGCCCGCCTGGCACAGGTTGACGACAGCGGGGACGGGAATGGGCATAAGGCCGTGGGCACAGTGGATGGTGCCGTGGCCCTCGGAGAGCGACTCGACGACAATATCCTCGATGCCCAGGTCATCGAGGCAGATGGCGACCGAGCAGATGTCGACGATGGAGTCGACGGCGCCCACCTCGTGGAACATGACGGTCTCGGGCGTTTTGCCGTGGGCCTTGGCCTCGGCGGCGGCGAGCGCGGTAAAGATGGCGAGCGCGCGACGCTTGGCGCCATCGCTTAGCTGCGAGCCATCGATGATGGCGGTGGCGTCAGCCAAAGAACGGTGGTGATGGTGGTGGGCGTGATGGTGGCCCTCGTGGTCGTGGTCATGCTCGTGGCAGTGCTCGTGTTCGTGCTCGCCATGATCATGATGGTGGTGCTCATGCTCGTGCGTGTGCTCGGCAGCTGCTTCGTTGTCGTAGAGCCAGGCCATATCGTGATCGTGGTTCTCGAGCTCCTCTGCAAGCTGGACGTCGAAATCGCAGGCGTCGATGCCATGCTTGCTTACGCGTGTGACGGCGATCGTAAAGCCGTCGACCGGCAGCGTGGCGAGCTGCTCGCGCAGGTGCTCCTCGCTGGCGCCTAGGTCGAGCAGGGCCGCGACGGTCATATCGCCGCTGATGCCCGAGGTGCCGTCGATGATAAGCGTGTGCTGATGATTGGACATGGAATGCTCCTTAACGGGCGCAGGGCGTGCCAGCGCTCAGATGATTGATAAGACTTGCCTGGTAGGCGGCACCAAAGCCGTTGTCGATGTTGACGACCGAAACGCCGCTGGCGCAGGAGTTGAGCATGGCGAGCAGCGCGGCTACGCCACCAAAGCTCGCGCCGTAACCCACGCTGGTGGGAACGGCTATGACCGGACAGCTTACCAGGCCGCCGACAACGCTCGCCAGTGCGCCCTCCATGCCGGCAATGGCGATGACCACCTGTGCCTGGGCGAGTTCCTCGACATGCGCGAGCAGACGGTGCAGGCCGGCGACACCCACGTCGTAGAGGCGGTCGACCTCGTTGCCATAGAACTCGGCCGTCAACGCGGCTTCCTCGGCGACGGGCAGGTCGCTCGTGCCGGCGCAGGCGACGACGATGCGTCCGTTGCCGGTAGGGGAGGGCTTGCCGCCCACGAGGGCGAGCTGTGCGTCCGGGACATATCCCAGGTCGATGCTGTTGCCAAGAAGCTCAGCGGTGCGCGCGGCTTTTTCGGCATCCAGGCGCGTGACCAGGATGCGCTCCTGGCCGGCATCGCGCAGCGCTTCGATAATGGCGGCAATCTGATCGGCGGTTTTACCGGCCCCGTAGACAACCTCGCCGGCTCCCTGGCGCACCCCGCGCGAAAGATCGAGCTGCGCAAAGCCCAAATCGGCGGTCGGAGCCGTCTGGATGCGCGTGAGGGCGTCGGCAGGGGTGACTGCTCCGCCGGCAACATCGCTCAGTAATTGCTCAAGATCTCGCTTATCCATATATGTTCCCTTCGACGGCGCAAAGTCTAGCACTCAAAAGGGAGTTTCCGAACATTAGAACAAAATTGTTCGGAAACTAGACATAGAGGATTTAATTCTGCTGTTAGATGGATCGGCTAGTCGCGCAGGATGATGTCCATGGCGAGCATCAGATTGCGCTTGTCGATGGCAAACGGGGCGGCCTCGCGCGTCTTGGGCTTGGCACAAAATGCGATGCCGGTGCCCGCGGCCTGAATCATGGGGATGTCGTTGGCGCCGTCACCGATCGCCACGACGTGGGCAATATCGACACCACACTCAACGGCCCAATCCAGCAGCTGGATAAGCTTGGACTCCTTGGTCACGATGTCTGCCGCCAGCTTACCGGTGAGCTTGCCGCCTACGACCTCCAGGCGGTTGGCCAGGCAAAAGTCGATACCCGCGGCGGCCACGATCTTATCGGCGACCTCGTGAAAGCCGCCGCTTACCACGCCGACCTTCCAGCCCTTGCTGTGCGCCGAGCGCACAAGCTCCAGTGCGCCGGGGGTAAACGTCACGCGCTCAAAGGTGCGCTCGAACACGCTCTCGTCTAAGCCCGCAAGCAAGCTCACGCGCTCTTCGAGTGCCTGCTTAAAGTCGAGCTCGCCGCGCATCGCACGTTCGGTAATTTGCGCCACCTGCTCGCCTACGCCTGCCTCCTCGCCCAACAGGTCGATGACCTCCTGGTTGATGAGGGTGGAGTCGATATCCATAACGATGAGGCGTGCAGTCATGTTGGGCCTTTCCGAGTGCAGTTGTATTGGGGCACATTGTCGCACGCGGCGCACTTCGGCAACGGCTGCGGTGCGTCAATTGTTTCGTCTCCGTCAAGTCTTTGGGCAGGAGCTAGTTTTTCGCGGCACATCGACGCGGGTGCGATAAGATAGAACGCCATGTCCGGCTGCGCGGTTTACGCAGGCTGGGCAAATCTGTACGACGCCGCCCGGAACGACACGGGGCGGCACAGATCCATAAAGGAGGATCACTGGTATGAGCCAGACCCGTCCCATTGACGAGCATTCCATGCACACCCGTACCTGCGGCGAGCTTCGCTTCGAGAACGTGGGCGAAGAGGTCACCCTCACCGGTTGGGTGAGCCGTCGCCGCGACCACGGCGGTCTTATCTTCTGCGATCTTCGCGACCGCGAGGGCATCACGCAGCTCACCTTCGACCCCGAACACTCCGACGGCGACGCCTTTAAGATCGCCGAGACCATGCGTCCCGAGTGGCCCATCAAGATTCACGGCGTCGTGCGCGCCCGTGGCGAGGAGACCACCAACACCAAGCTCGCGACCGGCGAGATCGAGGTCCTGACCGACCACGCCGAGGTGCTCAACACCTCCGTCACCCCGCCGTTCCAGATCGAGGACGGCATCGAGACCAGCGAGGACACCCGTCTGCGCTATCGCTATCTGGACCTTCGTCGTCCCGAGATGATGGCCAACCTCAAGCTGCGCTCCGACTTTACCTTTGCCATTCGCGAGGCGCTGCACAACCGTGAGTTCATGGAGGTCGAGACGCCCTCCCTGTTCAAGTCCACGCCCGAGGGCGCCCGCGACTTCATCGTCCCCAGCCGCATCCAGCCGGGCAACTTCTACGCTCTGCCGCAGTCCCCGCAGCTCCTGAAGCAGCTGCTTATGGTCGGTGGCGTCGAGCGCTACTATCAGGTTGCCAAGTGCTTCCGCGACGAGGACCTGCGTGCCGACCGTCAGCCCGAGTTCACCCAGGTCGATATCGAGATGTCCTTCGTGGACCAGAACGACGTTATGAGCGCGCTCGAAGAGGTCCTGGCCGACGCCTTCGGCCGCATGGGTGTCGAGATGCCCACGCCGCTGCGTCGCATGGACTATTGGGAGGCCATGGACACCTATGGCTCCGACAAGCCCGATACCCGCTACGGCATGCACCTGGTCGACCTGACCGACATCTTTGCCAACTCCAAGTTCAAGGTCTTTGCGACTGCCGCAAACGAGGAGGGCTCTGTCGTCAAGGCCATCAACGCCAAGGGTGCCGGTGCCTGGGCTCGCGCCAAGATCGACAAGCTCGCCGGCGTGGCCTCCACGTTTGGCGCCAAGGGCCTGGCCTGGATCGCTTTCCGCGAGGACGGCTCCATCAACAGCCCCATCGTCAAGTTCTTCTCGGACGAGGAGATGGCTGCCCCTGTCTCTTATACACATCTGACGCTGCCGACGATAAGGCTCGTGTAG
>USBX01000068.1 GCA_900552995.1 uncultured Collinsella sp. | reverse complement strand
GGCATACGAGATTAGCGAGTGTCTCGTTGGCTCGGAGATGTGTATAAGAGACAGCCTATATGGTGGCGGGCGTGCTCGCCGCCTGTCCCAAAGTGAGCGAGGTCAAGGTGTGGGAGCCGGTTTCCGATGCCGCGCCCGAGGCTCGCGTCGAGCGCATACGAGACGAGCTCGCCCATATCTTGGGCGCTTGCGAGCATGCTCGCGAGGCATCCACCTATTCCATCGAGGCGACGGCCGACGGCCAAGGCGCCGCGGCAGAGGCCGACATCATCGTGACGATCACGCCTGCGACCAAGCCCATCATCCCCGATGCATGGGTGCGCCCCGGTGCGCATATCTCCTGCGTCGGTGCCGACATGCCCGGCAAGCAGGAGCTCGCCTCGGCGCTTGTCGCCCGTGCCGCTGTTTACGTCGACGACCGCGAGCAATCGGTCGCGTCCGGCGAGCTGGAGATTCCGGTTGCCGAGGGTGCCATCACACCCGAGGACATCAAAGCGGAGCTCGGCGAAGTCATCGCCGGCACGGCTACGGGGCGTTCGGATGACGAGCAGGTGACGGTGTTCGATACGTCGGGCATCGCCGTTCAAGACCTTTCGGCATCGAAAATTGCCTACGACCGCGCCGTCGAGGCGGGGCTGGGCACCGTGGTGGAACTGTAAGAAAGTCAAGGAAAGGAAACGACAATGCAGATCAAGGATTTCGCCGTCGAGCAGTGGATGAACGAGTGGGAGACCAAGTGCACCCACAACGTTGCGGAGACGTGCGTCTACTCCCTCACGCTCGACCAGCTGTTCGAGCTTACGAACACCGACAAGAAGGCGTGGCTCGATAGCCTGTGCTCGCGCCGATTCACCTACGGAGACATCGAGGGACAGCCCGGCTTCCTCGAGGGGGTCGCGCGTCTCTATAAGACGGTCGAGCCCGGGCATATCGTGCCCACGCACGGCGCGACCGGCGCCAACTCCCTGGTTATTTCCACGCTCGTCGAACCGGGCGATCATGTAGTCTCCGTCAAGCCCACCTACCAGCAGCTTTATTCGATTCCCGAGATGTGCGGTGCGAAGGTCGATATCCTTCAGCTCGATCGCAAGAACGGTTACCACGTCGACGTCGACGCACTCGATGCCTTGGTGACCGACGATACCAAGCTCATCTGCATCAATAACCCGGACAACCCCACGGGCGCCCTGCTCGACGCCGATACGCTCAAGGCGATTGTCGAGGTCGCACGCAAACACGACGCGTGGCTGCTCTGCGACGAGGTCTACCGTCTGCTTACTCAGACGGATGAGTACGCCGAGTCCGTGGTCGACCTGTACGACAAGGCCGTCGCCACCGCATCCATGTCCAAGGTCTGGTCGTTCGCCGGCCTGCGTCTGGGCTGGGCGGTCACCAAGAGCCCGGAGCTCCGTCGCGCGCTGCTCTCGCATCGCGACTACAACCTGATTTCCGCCGGCATATTCAGCGAGTCGGTGGCGGAGCTGATTCTGGGCAACGCTTCCGTGATCCTTGAGCGCAGCCGTCGCATCGTCCGTCAGAACCTTGCTGTTCTGGAGAAGTGGGTCGAGAGCGAGCCGCACCTGTCGTTCGTCAAGCCCGAGGCGGGTAGCACCGCGCTCGTGTATTACGACTACGACATTGACTCCAGGACGTTCTGCACCGACATGATTAAGAAGTCCGGCGCGCTCGTCACCCCGGGCGATTGCTTCGAGGAACCCAAGAGCATGCGCATCGGCTATGCATACTCCGACAACACCGATGACCTGCAGAAGGGCCTGGATGCCATTTCGGCGTACATGCGTACGCTCGAGTAGAGGCTCGAGGCCGAAGTGATGGGGCCGATCGGTTTAGGACCGAGGGCCCCTACTCTCTCTCAAGGCTACCGAACACTATTGTCACATTAGATGCCCACGGGGTCGCATCGCTGCGACGCCGTGGGCATAATGGTGTGGAAAGTGCAAGTTACGAGAAACGGGAGGACACATGGCGCTGATTTATGTCGTTGAGGACGACGAGCCCATTCGTCGCGAGCTTGTCGATATCCTTGCCCGTGCCGGTTTTGAGGTCGAGGCCTGTGAGTCGTTCGAGCATGTCTCGCGCGATATTCTCGCCGCCGCGCCCGACCTGGTGCTGCTCGACCTGACGCTTCCCGTCAAAGACGGCCAGCACATCTGCCACGAAGTCCGTCGCGAATCCGAGGTCCCCATCATCGTCCTCACGTCGCGCACGACCGAGATCGACGAGGTCATGTCCATGACGCTCGGCGCGGACGACTTTGTTCCCAAGCCCTATAGCGCGCGCGTGCTCGTGGCGCGCATCAACGCACTGCTGCGTCGCACCGCGGCGGCAGGCGAGCGCAGCACGCTCGTCCACAAGGGATTGGAGCTCGACCTCGCCCGCTCCATGGTCACCAACACGCAAACCGGCACTAGCACTGAGCTCACCAAAAACGAGCTGCGTATCCTCTCGCTGCTTCTGAGCCGCGCGGGCAAGATCGTCTCGCGCTCGGCCATCATGCAAGACCTGTGGGATTCCGATGCCTTCGTTGATGACAATACGCTCACCGTCAACATCAACCGCCTGCGCACCACGCTCGACAAGATCGGCGTCAAGGGGTATCTGACCACGCATCGCGGCCAGGGCTATTCGGTCTAGGTGCCAGCTATGTCGTTTGGCAAGTTCTTTAAAGATGCGCTGTTGCCCGTCGCCGTGTGGACGTGCGGCGTGCTGCTGAGTTGCTTTGTGCTGACGGTTGCCGGGGCCCCGGCATCTATCGTGGTCGTGGCGGTCGGTGTGTCCTTTATCTTTGGCATGCTGGGTATCGTGATCGAATATGCGCGCCGTCGTCGTTTTCTGCACCAGTTGGAGCGTGCAGCCGAGGAGCTGGAGAGCCCCGCGTGGGTGCAGGAGATGGTGCAATGCCCAACCTATGCCGAGGGCGAGCTCGAGTACGAGGTCTTGCGTCGCGTGGGCAAGGCGGCATGCGATGAGGTGGCGGAAGGCCGTCGTCAAACCGACGACTATCGCGACTATATCGAAAGCTGGGTCCACGAGGCCAAGTTGCCCCTGGCGGCAGCCCATCTGATTCTTGAAAACCTGGACGGCAGCGAAGACGACCTGTCGCGCGTGGACGATTTGGGCCGCGAGCTGGCTCGCGTGGAGCGCTATATCGACCAGGCGCTGTACTACGCGCGCTCGGAAGTCGTGGAGCGCGACTACCTGATTCGCCGCTGGGATCTCAAGACCTTGGTGACGGGTGCGATTAAAGCCAACGCGCGCGAGCTCATCGCGGCACACGTGGCGCCGGTGTGCGAGAACCTCGACTTTGAGGTGTTCACCGACGAGAAGTGGCTCGAGTTTATCCTGGGCCAGCTCATTCAGAACAGCATTAAATATGCGCGTGAGGACGGTGCGAAGATCGTGTTTTCGGGCGCGTTGCTGGACGAGGGTCTGGCGAGTGAGCGCATTGAGCTCACCGTTGCCGATAACGGCTGTGGCGTGAACGCGGCAGATCTGCCCCGCGTGTTCGAGAAGGGCTTTACCGGCGACAACGGCCGCGCCACCAAGCGCGCAACGGGCATCGGCCTCTATCTGGTGGCGCGCCTGTGTTCCAAGATGGGCATCGATGTCACCGCGGCATCCGAGTCCGGCGAAGGCTTCGTCGTAACGTTTTCCTTCTCAACGAACAAGTTCCAATACTTTGAGTAACGCATGCGGCAGACGTCCGCCCAAACAAAAACGTGCAGCCCAAACAAAACGTGCCGCCCCAACCGGGGCGGCACGCCATCTTTTTATCAGCCGACTCGCTGAAGTAAGGCTGCGAAGGCCGCGGGGCCGGGAGGGGTTTCCTAAGGGCACATCCCGCAGCCGCAACGCGGCGAGGACGTGCCCGTGGGAACCCCGCAGGCCCCGCGGCCGGTGGGAGCAACGCTACTTCACGACCAGAATGTCGCAGTCGGTATTGCGCAGCAGGAACGTCGAAATCGAGCCCAGTAGCGCGTACTTAATTGAGGACAGGCCGCGGGCGCCGCAGAGCACCAGATCGGGCTTGACCACGTCGAGCATCTCATCCTTGAGCGTCTCGCGAATGCGGCCGGTACGAATCATGACCTCGACCTCGGGAATGTCAGGATTGGCCTTGGCCTCCTCGAGCTGCTTGGCGATGGAGTTGTTAAAGGCCTCCTCCAAGCCGTTGACCAGGTCGACCGGATAGGAGCCGGCGCTCTCGAGTGCGGTGGAGTCGATGACGTGGCCGATGATCAGCTTGGCGCCGTTGTTCGCGGCGACCTTGATGGCGCGTGCGAGCACAAAATCCTGCTGCTCAGTACCGTCGAGTGAAACAAATACCTTGGTGTAGCCCTCGTTCATGGTTTCCTCCTTGGTCTATCGCACGGGCGCGGCGCTCGTGCGTCGGGCGGGCGCGGGTGCGTTGGCCGCCGGACACTTTATCTTGTTGCAGTTATACCCAAGGATTTCGGTTTAACTGCTCGCAATTCTGTGAACGGGCGAGTTTTTTGGTAAGGGTAGGCGCGGTCGCACCGCCAACGGTTGATAATGGGACATCGCCCGCATCGTCCGCAGAACATCTACCGGCGGGTGTCTAACGAGGGGGTCCCTTTGGATATTATCGAGCTTCTAAAATCTGCCTTCATGGGCCTGGTCGAGGGCATCACCGAATGGCTGCCCGTTTCGTCGACGGGCCACATGATCTTGGTGGACGAGTTCGTCAAGATGAACGTGAGCGAGACGTTCTGGAATATGTTCCTGGTCGTGATTCAGCTCGGCGCCATTCTGGCCGTCTGCGTGCTGTTTTTCCACGAGCTCAACCCGTTCTCGCCCAGCAAGGGCAAGGAGGGCCGTCGCGACACCTGGGTGCTGTGGGGCAAGATTGTGCTCGGCTGCATTCCCGCCGCGGCGATCGGTCTGCCGCTTAACGACTGGATGGAGGAGCATTTCTACAATGCTCCCGTCGTGGCGCTGGCGCTCATTGTGTACGGCGTGCTGTTTATCGTGATCGAGAACTGGCGCGCGAGCAAGCGCGAGGAAATGGCCGTTGCCGGTTCGTTTGGTTCGCGTGCTGTGGTGTCGGGTGGACGTCCCGCCGGTGCGCACTTTGCGGCGCCCCCCACGGCTACCGCTGAGGATGAGGACGATGACGAGAATCTGGACTTTGGTTCCATCGCCACGCTCGAGGATCTAAGCTGGAAGACTGCGCTGGGTATCGGCTGCTTCCAGGTGCTTTCGCTGGTGCCTGGTACGTCTCGCTCCGGTTCTACCATCATCGGCGGCCTGCTTTTGGGCTGCACGCGCTCGGTGGCGTCTAAGTTCACGTTCTTCCTGGCCATCCCTGTCATGTTTGGCGCGAGTGCGCTCAAGCTGGTCAAGTACTTCATCAAGGGCGGCACGTTCGGCACCAACGAGATCGCCATCTTGGGCGTGGGCTGCGTCGTCGCCTTTGTGGTGTCGCTCATTGCCATCAAGTGGCTTATGGGCTTCGTTCGCCGTCACGACTTCAAGTGCTTCGGCGTCTACCGCATCATCCTGGGCATCGTAGTGCTCGCGTACTTCTTCGTTCTGGAGCCGATGCTCGGCCTCTAACTTAGTCGACGCTGCGCGGCGGCCAGGGCGACAACTTGTCATTCAAAGGGGGTGGCATGACCAAAAGGTCTATGCCGCCCCCTTTTCATGCCAATTTGTTCGCCCCTGTCTCTTATACACATCTGACGCTGCCGA
>USBX01000067.1 GCA_900552995.1 uncultured Collinsella sp. | reverse complement strand
GCATTGATATGAGCGCGCCGTGGCGCCAGCCGCCTCGCAGGCGTCGCACGTCTCGCGCGCCGCATCGACGCTGCCGGCATAGACGACGGCGATATCGTAGCCATCCTCCGCCAGACCGATAGCGCAGGCGCGGCCGATACCCCGCGAGCCGCCCGTGACCAGTGCCACGCGACGTGAGTCGTTGCGCTCGAGCGCGCCGTTGTTCAAGTTGCCCATGTCATTCCTTTCGGGTTACAGCCCTGTGGACTATGCGAGCTCGTCGGCAATAGCTGCGACCTGCTCGGCCGTTTCGCACGAATACACGCGAACGTCGCTCAGCGTACGCTTGACCAGGCCCGACAGCGTTTTGCCAGGGCCGACCTCAATAAACGTGTCGATGCCCTGATTCTGCAGAGTATGCAGCGTGTCGACCCAACGAACGGCATGACTCACCTGATTGGCCAAGACATCCGATGCCGCTCGCGGGTCCGCCGGATAGGGCGCCGCCGTCATGTTTGCCATGACCGGAATCAGCAGCGGTGACGGCGCGTGGCCGGCTTGGATATACGTCGCCAGCCCCTCAGTCGCCTCGGCCATATAGGGGCTATGAAATGCGCCCGACACCGCGACTTTCATAGCGCGGCCGCCAGCCTCTTTTACTAGGACGTCGAGCTCCTGCAGCGCCTCGGGCGCTCCGGCAACAACCGTCTGCTGCGGACTGTTGTAGTTGACCGGCCAGCAGTCCTCGCCGGCCTGTTTTGCCAGGTTCTCGACTTGCGCCGCATCGAGCTTGATGACGGCGCGCATGCCGCCCGGATGGCGCTCGGCAGCCGCGGCCATCAGCGCCGCGCGCTCGCACACGAGCTCAAAGCCCGCTCGCGTATCGAACGCCCCCGCAAAGGTGAGCGCGGCGACCTCGCCAAGCGAAAAACCCGCACAGGCGGCAGGTACCACGCCGCGCTCACGCAGGGCGGCAGCCGCTGCCAGATCGTGAACGAACACGCACGGCTGCGTGTTCTCGGTCTGCGAGAGTTCCTCCTTGGAGGCGCTTCGGCACTGCTCACTGGTCCCCGGGCGCACCTCGTCGACAATGGCGAACACCTCGGCGGCCGCCGGCGATGCCTCGATCAGGTCGACGCCCATCGCGGGGTGCTGGGCGCCCTGGCCGGCAAACAGAAACGCTACGCCACCCATGCGCACGCACCCTTCAGGACGTGCTCGGCGCCATCGACTAGGTCGTCAACGATTTCACGTGCACTTTGGCGCTCGTTGACCATGCCGGCAATCTGTCCACACAAAAACGAGCCCTCTTCGTAATTGCCGTCCTTGGCGGCCTTGCGAAGGGCGCCCGTGCCCATGGCCCCGAGCTCCTCGACGCTTACGCCCGCCGCCTCGCTCTTGGCGTAGGCGTTAGTGAAGGGGCTCTTGAGGGCACGCACCGGGTGTCCCGTCGAGCGGCCGGTCGCACGCGTCGAGGTGTCGTTGGCCTTCAGGACCATCTCCTTGTACTGCTCCGATACGGTGCACTCATCTGCGATCAGAAAGCGCGTACCCACCTGCACGCCGGCGGCGCCCAGCATAAAGGCGGCCGCCACGCCGCGGCCATCGGCGATACCGCCAGCCGCAACCACGGGAATATCGACCGCATCGACAACCTGTGGCACCAGTGCCATCGTCGAGGTCTCGCCAATATGGCCGCCTGATTCGGTACCCTCGGCAACCACGGCAGTGGCTCCACGACGCGCCACGAGACGCGCCAGCGCCACCGAGGCAACGACCGGGATGACCTTGATGCCCGCCTCGTTCCACGCCTTCATGTACTTGGTGGGATTGCCGGCACCCGTCACGACGACCGGCACCCGCTCGTCAATCACGACCCGCGCGACCTCGTCGGCAAACGGGCTCATGAGCATGACGTTGACGCCAAAGGGCTTATCCGTCCTGGCGCGCAGCTCATGAATCTGGTCGCGCAGCCAGTTGGCGTCGGCGTTCATGGCCGCGATAATCCCTAAGCCGCCCGCCTCGGACACTGCGGACGCCAGCGAGGCGTCGGCGATCCAGGCCATACCGCCCTGGAACACGGGCTTTTCGATGCCGAGCAGATCGCAGAGAGGAGTCTTGAGCATCTCTACTTCTCCAATGCCGCCTCGACCGTATCGGCGAACTCGCCGACCGTCTTGGGGTTCTCCTCGGTATCGAGCTGGATGCCAAACTCGTCCTCGACGGCGACGAGGATCTCGACGGTGCCCAGGCTGTCGAGACCAATCTCCTCGAGCGTGGACTCGGGCTTCATCTCGACGTCGTCAAGACCGGCGGTCTCGCGGATAACATCGCAAACGCGCTCGAAGGTCTTCTGATCTGCCATGGTAGTTCTCCTTTGTTTGTGCCCTAGGGGCGTTTTTATTTCCTATGTGCGACTACTTCCAACGAAGTAGATAGCCACCTATATCCAGACCGGCGCCAAATCCAACGAGGGCGATGGTGTCGCCCGTGTGAAGTGCACCGGCGTTTGCCAGCCGGTCGAGGGCAAGCGGAATGCATGCGCTCGAAATGTTGCCGGTCTCGCGCAGCGTTCGAACCACGCGCTTGTCTGGCACACCGAGGCGCTTGACCGCCTGACTCAGGATTCGTTCGTTAGCCTGATGGAATACAAAATGGTCGATGTCCTCGACCGAAATGCCCGCATCGCTCGCAAGCTTATGGACCGTGTCGCAAATCGCGTTGACGCCGAATTTGAACACGCGGCGGCCATTCATGGACAGCACGCTCTCGCTATCTGCGGAGGCCTTAAACGGCGAGGTGCCGACCAGACCGGGAACGCACAACGTCTCGACGTCGGGCGCCGTCGAAAGCTCAACGGCAAGGGGGCTGTCTCCCCCAGCCTCAATCACCGCGGCGCCTGCCCCATCGCCAAAGAGCACACAGGTGGCGCGGTCGGTCCAGTCGAGCGCGCGCGTCATCTGCTCGGCAGCAATGACCAACACACGCTCGGCACGACCGCGGGTGATATAGCCCTCGGCGACATCGAGCGCAAATACGAAGCCGGCACAGGCCGCCGAAACGTCGAAAGCAGGACATGTGGCACCCAGGCGCTCAGCAATGGCGCACGCTTCGGCAGGAACGAGATGATCGCCCGTCGTCGTCGAACAGACGATCAGATCCAGCTGGCTCGCATCGATTCCGGACGTCTGGAGCGCTTGCTCGCTCGCTGCCACGGCAAGGTCGTCGAGCGACTCGGTGGTGCACACATGACGGCTCTTGATGCCTGTGCGGGTAAAAATCCACTCATCCGAGGTATCGAGGAACTCGGACAGCTCGTCATTGGAAACACTGCGCTTGGGAAGCGCCGAGCCTGTTCCAAGAATCGTGAAACCCATCACTAACCTCCTTTGAGTTGTTGACGTGTTTACATTGACCAAGAGAGGATAGCGCATTCTTCATCTTGTTGACGTGTTAACATTAAATTGTCCAAATGCGACAAAGGCTTCACATTGTGTCTATCTATCGACACCATTGCGTCATTCACTTATTCATTAGGGAGGTAGCAGCCGCTATGGATGCCCAATTAACGATAGTCGACGTAACCGGATCGACCAACGATGACCTGCTCGAAGCAGGAAAACAGGGAGCGCCGCACGGCACAGGACTTGCCGCCCGGACTCAGACAGCAGGACGCGGCCGACGCGGCCACAAGTGGGATTCAACCGCCGGCAACCTATTGCTTTCGATTGTCCTGCGTCCATGCGTTAATCCTGCGAAGTACTCTGGTCTTGCTGCCGTCAGCGGCCTAGCGGTGCTCGAGGCGCTCGAAAAACAGGGTCTTGCAAACGAGATTGGCCTCAAATGGCCCAACGACCTGGTCGCGCGAGGACGCAAGCTCGGCGGCATTCTGGTCGAAGCCGCACGCGATAACGAAGGCAAACCTTTCGCCGTCTGCGGCATTGGTGTCAATGTGAACTATGCGCCCCAAGAGGTGCCCGATGGCGGCCTGCCGGCAATCGGTCTCTCGGACCTTAACGAGAACGTTCCTGCTGTCGACATGCTCCTCGATGAGGTCTATCACGCAGTTATAGACGCTGTAGATGCCTGGGCAGAACGCCTCAACGCCATGGAAGAAAACACCGGACCGCTCGCGCCCGTCCACGGCGAATATGTCGCTCACCTCAATTGGATTGGAAAGCACGTTATCGCCCGCTCCCCTGCCGGTGACGAGCTGGCGCGAGGCATCTTTATAACGGTCGATGGCTTTGGTCGTGCGTGCATCGAAACAGAAGACGGCTTGCGATCCTTCCATTTTGAGGAGGCGTCATTGCGCCCCTTGAGTGAGTAGGTCGCCACAGCCAGCCGCTCGGCAGCCTTACCCGGCGATCCAAACCCATCATGCAAAACAAAAGAGCCCCGCTACCGTAATGGCAGCGGGGCCCTTTAAGCTATGAGGAATATCGCTTAGAGCTTGATGTCGATGTCGACGCCAGCGGGGAGGTCGAGACGCATAAGCGAATCAACGGTGCCCGAGGTGGGGTCGAGGATGTCGATGAGGCGCTTGTGGGTGCGCATCTCGAACTGCTCACGGGAGTCCTTGTTCACGTGCGGCGAGCGGATAACCGTGTACAGGTTGCGCTCGGTGGGCAGGGGGACAGGACCGGAAACGCGAGCGCCGGTCTTCTGAGCGGTCTCAACGATGAGCTTCGCGGACTGATCGACGACCTCGTGATCATAGCCCTTGAGGCGAATGCGGATCTTCTGGGTAGCCAACTTAAACCTCCAAAGAGTGCGAGAGATGTTCTCGCAGGATTACGTAACAGGGAGCTCGAACTTAGGCGTTCTTGCTCATGACCTCGTCCACGATGGACTTGGGCGCAGGCTCATAAGAGTCGAACTGCATCGTGTAGGATGCACGGCCCTGGGTCTGGGAGCGAAGGTCGGTAGCGTAACCGAACATCTCGCCCAGCGGCACCTTGGCACGGATGAGCTTACTGTTCTTGCGATCCTCCATGCCCTCGATCTTGCCGCGGCGACCGGAGAGGTTGCCCATAACGTCGCCCATGTACTGCTCGGGGGTCTCGACCTCGACAGCCATGATCGGCTCGAGCAGCTGCGGATCGGACTTCTTGAGGGCGTCCTTGATAGCCATGGAACCGGCGATCTTGAAGGCGGCCTCGGAGGAGTCGACCTCGTGGTAAGAACCGTCGAACAGGGTGACCTTAACGTCGAGGACCGGGAAGCCGGCGATAACACCGGTGTTCAGGGCCTCCTGGATGCCCTTGTCGATGGACGGGATGTACTCCTTGGGCACGACGCCGCCGACGATAGCGTTGACGAACTCGTAGCCGAAGCCCTCCTCCATCTTCTCGAGCTTGATGACGGCGTGGCCGTACTGACCGCGACCGCCGGACTGACGGACGAACTTGCCCTCAGCCTTCTCGACGTCGTGACCAGCGGTCTCGCGGTAGGCAACCTGGGGCTTACCGACGTTAGCGTCAACCTTGAACTCACGGAGCAGACGGTCGACGATGATCTCGAGGTGCAGCTCGCCCATGCCGGCGATGATGGTCTGGCCGGTCTCGTGGTTGGTGGACACCTGGAAGGTCGGGTCCTCCTCGGCGAGCTTGGTCAGAGCCAGGGACATCTTGTCCTGCTCGGCCTTGGTCTTGGGCTCAATGGCAACGTCGATAACGGGCTTAGCGAACTCGATCTTCTCGAGGACGATCTCCTTGCCCTCGGCGCACAGGGTGTCACCAGTGGTGGAGTTCTTGAAGCC
>USBX01000066.1 GCA_900552995.1 uncultured Collinsella sp. | reverse complement strand
TACGAGATTAGCGAGTGTCTCGTGGGCTCGGAGATGTGTATAAGAGACAGGATGTCAAGATGGACGATCGGCACGGGCATCTTGGTCATGGCGGGGTGCCAGTCGGGAGACGCCATGGGCTGAACCATGACGCCGGACATCTGCGTGCCCATAAAATAGCGCAGGTAATGATCCTCGAGAATATCGTCGTTATCGGCATTGGCGATGAGTAAATCGTAGCCGTGCTTGCGGGCCTCGTTGTGGGCGCCGCTGGCAATTTGGAGCGAGAAGCCGTGGTCGAGGCGGGGGAGGACTAGGCCAAAGGACTTGGTGGCGCCGCCTGCGAGCTGACGGGCGCTTTGGTTGGGCAGGTAGCCCAGTCGATTGATGGTTTCGTTGATAAGTTTGAGGGTCTCGGGGCGCAGCTTTTCGGGATGGTTGAGCGCGTTGGAAACCGTGCCCAGCGAGACTCCCGCCTCGCGCGCGACATCGCTGATTTTTACCTTTGCCATAGCGGCCCCTTTGATGCGTTTCAAGTACAAGCCAGATTGTAGCATCGCCCGCCCCTAGGGTGTCAAAACCTGCCAATTAGGGACAGGTTTATTTTGGTAGGTTTTATCTGGGCAAACGCTGGAGCCCAAACCACCACAAAGGTGCCTGTCCCCATCGTGGTGGTTTGGGCATGTGTGCATCGAGTGGTATCTAAGTTGAGATACCACTTCTGGTATATCAGCTTGCGCTTGCGTGAGTACAATACTCGAACGTTATACGTCTCAGCGCCCCCTGTGCGTGGACGTCTTGCAGTCACGCGAACGAAGGGATTTATCCTATGTGCGGAATTGTCGGCTACACCGGCTCTGATATTGCAAAGAACATACTGGTCACAGGCCTTAAGCGCATGGAGTATCGCGGCTATGACTCCTCGGGCGTTGCGCTCGAGGTGGGCGAGGGCGCCGCGGCACACCTCGACGTCATCCGCCGCGTGGGCAAGG
Organism: uncultured Collinsella sp.; assembly: GCA_900552995.1. Lineage (GTDB taxonomy): Bacteria > Actinomycetota > Coriobacteriia > Coriobacteriales > Coriobacteriaceae > Collinsella. The sequence continues at coordinate 4,792 of USBX01000066.1, read as the reverse complement.
TTGCGGGCCTGGAGAGCGAGCTTTCCAACATCGACAGCGACGCTACCTGCGGTATCGGCCACACCCGTTGGGCCACCCACGGCAAGCCCTCCGTCGTTAACGCTCACCCCCACACCAGCTGCGACGGTCGTATCGCCATCGTCCACAACGGCATCATCGAGAACTTCGCCGAGCTGCGCGAAGAGCTGGAGGGCCGCGGCCACCACTTTAAGAGCGAGACCGATACCGAGGTCTTCGCGCATCTGATCGAAGAGGCTTATGCCGAGACGCACGACCTGATGGCCTCCGTGCGCGAGGCTTGCACCCACGTGGTCGGTGCCTATGGTCTGGCCGCCGTGTGCGCTGACGAGCCCGGCGTGATCGCCGTGGCCCGCAAGGATTCCCCGATCGTAGTCGGCGTGGGCGAAACCGGCTCCTATGTTGCTTCCGATGTCATCGCGCTCATCGACGCCACCCGCGATGTCGTGGTGCTCGAAGACGGTCAGTTTGCCAAGCTCACGCCCGCGGGCGTCGAGTACACCGACGAGGCCGGCAACGTTATCGAGCCCAAGGTCACCCACATCGACTGGGACCTGGACATGGCAGAAAAGGGCGGTTATCCCGACTTTATGCTCAAGGAGATTCACGAGCAGCCGCGCGTCGTGCGCGACACGCTGGTCGGTCGTATGACGCCGGCCGGCGAGCTCGACATCGACGAGCTGGGCCTGTCCCTCGAGGAGCTCAACGACATCGACCGCGTCTACGTGATCGCCTGCGGCACCAGCTACCACGCCGGACTCATCGCCAAGAACCTTATCGAGGGTTGGGCTCGCATCCCCACCGAGGTTGAGGCGGCCAGCGAGTTCCGTTACCGCAATCCCATCATTACGCCGACGACGCTCGTCGTTGCCGTGTCCCAGTCGGGCGAGACGGCCGATACCCTTGCCGCCATTCGCGACGCGCGCATCAAGGGTGCCAAGGTCTTCGGCATCACCAACGTGGTGGGCAGCCCCGTGGCGCGTGAGAGCGACGGCGTCATCTACACCAAGGCCAACAAGGAGATCGCGGTTGCCTCGACCAAGAGCTTCATCGGCCAGGTCGTGAGCCTTACGCTTTTGGCCCTGCTGCTGGCGCAGGTCAAGTACCGCTTGACCACCAAGCAGGCGCGCATGCTGTTCCGCGAGCTTTCCGATACGGCCGAGCAGATCCAGTGGATTTTGGATACCCAAACCGAGGCCGTTCATGAGGCCGCCCTGCTGTGCAAGGACGCACAGTCGGCGCTGTTCGTGGGCCGTGGCATGGGTGCCGCTATTTCCTACGAGGGCGCGCTCAAGCTCAAGGAGGTCAGCTACCTGCACGCCGAGGCCTACGCCGCCGGCGAGATGAAGCACGGCCCCATTGCCCTGATCGACCCGGGCTTCCCTGTCATCGCTGTGGCTACCAAGAGTGCCACCTACGACAAGACCGTGTCGAACCTTATGGAGTGCAAGGCGCGCGGCGCCAAGGTCATCGTCGTTGCCACCGAGGGCGACGAGGAGATCAACAAGATCGCCGACTGCATTATCCGCGTGCCGGCAGTCCGCGACGTGTTCAGCCCCATCACGGCGAGCGTCCCGCTGCAGTTGCTCGCTCGCGAGGTGGCCATCCTGCGCGGCTGCGACGTCGATCAGCCCCGTAACCTGGCAAAGAGTGTCACAGTCGAGTAGTTGGTTCCGCCGTTATAACGACCAAGGCCCGGCTCCGCGTCATCAAACAGAGCCGGGCCTTTTTGTACGGAGAAACCACCACAAAGGTGTCTGTCCCCTTTGTGGTGGTTTTGGCAGGTTAGCGGAGCTTGCTGGTCTCGAAGTACTTGGGATATTGGTCCAGGACCTCGGTCTGGTTGCGGAACATCATATGCAGGTGCTTGCTGACCAAAAAGCTCGCTTCGATGGGGTCGCGACCGGCGATAGCGCGGCGAATCTGCTTGTGCTCGTTCACGATGTCCTGATTGTCGAGAACCTGCGTGGCGGCGCGCAGCCAGCGGAAGCGCTCCAGGTCGGCATTGGTCTCTTCGAGCCACGACCACACGGTGCTGCGACATGCGATGCTAAAAATCATGTGATGCATGAGGTTGTCGCTCAAAAAGAAGCCGATGCGATCCTCTTCGGCCATGGCCTTTTCCTGCAGCACGATGGCGCGGTCGAGCTGCTCGATGCCGGCCGACGTGGCGCGCGCACAGCACTCCACGATCACCTGCTTTTCCAGATGCTCGCGGATGTAACAGGCACTCTCGGCAAGGGTGAGGTTGATGGGTGAGACGTAGGTGCCGCTCTGGGGCACGGTGCGCACCAGGCCTTCCTGCGCCAAGCGAACCAAAGCCTCGCGCACGGGCGTGCGACCCATGTCCAGGTCATCGCAAAGCTGCTTGACGCCCAGCTTTTCGCCCGGCTTATAGTCCAGGTAGACGATTTTGCGTCGAATGGTGTGGTAGGACTGGTCCTGTAGGCTCGTTTCCTGCTCGCCGACGTGCATCGATTCTTCCATAGCGCCTCGCAACTGTTCTATCAAACTCATATGTCAGTTGTTAATTATGCCGCGAATCAGCTCTCCGCGGAGGGTAATTCGGCTGTCGCCCGAGAACTATTGCGGCATCTTAGTCTGTATTTGCGCAAGGCTATGCCCAATGTTGCCGTATCATAAGCCGTCGCAAACGTGAAAGAGAAAGAAGGAATCCCATATGCAACTGGCGAATATCGTACGCGAGCGCTGGAAGGGTGTCTTGTTCTGCCTGATCATCGCTATCCCCGCAACGCTGCTCGGCAAACAGATTGAGGTGGTCGGTGGGCCGGTATTCGCCATCCTCTTTGGCATGGTTCTGGCGCTCGTCTTTCCCAAGAATCGCCGCGAACAGCTCGCCGCCGGTGTCACCTATACGTCTAAAAAAGTCTTGCAGTACGCGGTTATCCTGCTTGGCTTTGGCATGAACCTCTCCCAGATTCTGTCCAAGGGCGCCCAGTCGCTACCGATTATCGTGGCGACAATCTCGACCTCGCTTGTCATCGCCTTTGTGCTCTGCCGCGTTATGAACGTGCCGGGCAAGATCGCGACGCTTGTGGGTGTGGGTTCGTCGATTTGCGGCGGTTCTGCCATCGCCGCGACCGCGCCCGTCATCGATGCCGACGATCGCGAGATTGCCCAGGCTATTTCGGTCATCTTCCTGTTTAACGTTATCGCGGCGCTCGTGTTTCCGACGCTCGGCGGTATGCTCGGGCTGACCAACGAGGGCTTTGGCCTGTTTGCCGGCACCGCCATCAACGACACCTCGTCCGTAACGGCTGCAGCGAGCGCTTGGGACAGCATGCATCCCGGCGCCAATGTGCTCGAGAGCGCCACGGTGGTCAAGCTCACCAGGACGCTGGCCATTATTCCCATCACGTTGGTCCTCGCATGCTGGCAGATGCATCTGGCGCGCAAGGCCGGCGGCGACGCCAAAAGCACGTTCTCGCTTAAACGCGCGTTTCCCATGTTTGTGCTGTTCTTTGTGCTGGCGAGCGTAATCACCACGGTGCTTCAGCTTCCCGTGTCCATCACGGCGCCCATCAAGGAGCTGTCGAAGTTCTTTATCGTGATGGCCATGGCGGCTATTGGCTTTAATACCGATATCGTCGAGCTGGTCAAAAAGGGCGGCAAGCCCATCGCGCTGGGCTTTTGCTGCTGGATTGGCATTGCGTGCATGAGTTTGGGAATGCAGCACGTGCTGGGAATCTGGTAGAGGAGTAGCTTATTCGCGTGCTGGTTGCTGGTTGCTGGTGAGCGCAAGCCTGCGGTGGAGCGATAGGAGCTCTTGCGGGTATGGCTTGTCCGCAGGTTTATAAGTCCCGAAGAGCTCTTATCGCCCCGCCAGGATGGCGATGCGGGGCAACACTTATACTCGCAGGACGGCGCTTTCTGCCCTATAGTGTTTGGTGAACAATATCGTTCAATTTTGAAACACTCGGTCGTGCGACCGTCGGCGGATGCACGTCGCCGCGGACAGGGGCAAATCATGAATAGCGATGCCAAGCTGAACATCTTGACCGAGGCCCTGGCTGCTGCCGGGGCCTCGGCATTGGCAATCGATGCGCGTGGGGACGTCGTGATTTCGACCATGAATGACGCGGCGCTTGAGCGGGATGTGGCGGCTTTTGTCGCTGAGCGCCTCGACCGTATAGGAGACGGCGCGCGTCTGGTTATGGGGCGCGCGGGTACGCGCCTGAGCCTGACCGTTCGCCCCACCGACAAAGAGGGTGGGGGCCTTTGGGTCGTCGTGGTCCGCGAGGTGCGCGGCGCCGCGGCACATGCGGGCATCGAGTGGCTCAACGCCGACGAAGTTGAGGCCCGCTACGAATCGAGCGCGTACGGCATCGTTGAGGGGGCGGCCTCGGTAGCTGCGCCGGTCGCCGAGAGCTACGCGCGCGGTGTGCCCCTTATGCTCGAGGGCGAGCTGGGAGCGGGTCAGATCGAGATCGCCAAGCGCCTCTATCTGGACGGTCCTTTTGCCGATCAACCCTTTGTTGCCGTTGCGCTCGATGAGCTTACCGATCGCGGTTGGCGCCACGTGCTCAAAAGCGCCGAATCGCCGTTGTTCCAAACGGGGCTGACACTTTGCATTGCGGGCTGGAATGCGGTTGGCCCCCAGCGCCTTCGCGAGCTCGTTTCCACGATGGCCGACACCGCGTTGGCGACGCGCTGCCATGTGGTGCTGACGGCGAATGACATGCCGGGCGGCAGCGAAAGTGATCAAGCCGCCTTTGTGACCGAGCGCTTCGCCTGTGCGGTGAGCGTGGCGCCG
>USBX01000065.1 GCA_900552995.1 uncultured Collinsella sp. | reverse complement strand
ACGAGATTAGCGAGTGTCTCGTGGGCTCGGAGATGTGTATAAGAGACAGACCCAAGACCCAAGGCAGCCAACCTCGAATGGCCATTCTCGAAGTTGCGGTGGAATACGGACTGAATTGGCCCCTTAAAGGCAAAAACACTCCGTATTCCACCGCAACTTATAGGGAGATAGGCCTTAGAGGCGGGCGAGGTCGTAGGATCGAGCGGCTGCTTCGCCGGCGCAGATGAGGTTGGTTGCGGCTTCTTGCGGATCGAGTGCCTGCTCCAGGTCCATGGGCTTGCGGCAAATCGGCAAAACCAAGTCGATACCCTGCTCGTACACCGCATCCAGGCTGTCGGCACGACCGCCCACGACGGTGGCTACCGGCTTGCCATATCGCTTCGCACGACGGGCCACACCCACCGGCGCCTTACCGGCGGCGGATTGCTCGTCCATATTGCCCTCGCCCGTTATGACCAGGTCGACATCGCGCACGCGCTCGTCAAACCCCACGAGATCGAGCACCGTCTCTACACCCGAGCGCAGCTCCGCACCGAGCGCCAGCAACGCCGCGCCCAAGCCACCGGCAGCGCCCGCGCCGGGCACACCGAGCACCGAGCCAAATGTCCGTGCGCCCTCGGGTGTGCACAACAACCCCTGAGCCCGCGCCCTAGCAATCGCCGTATCGAGCAGGCGGCCGTAGCCGACCATCCAGCTGTCGCACTTGTGAAGCGCCTCGGCGTCATCTGTCGGCAGGCCCTTTTGCCCGCCAAACACCGCAAGTGCCCCGCGACGCCCCACGAGCGGATTCTCGACATCGGAAAGCACCACGACACGCGCGCCGTTCAGCGCCCGAAGCGCTGGCGCCAAATCGATACTCGCCACCTGCTCAAGGCCGGCAAGACCGGGGGCGATATCGCGGCCGTGCTCATCGACCACGCGCGCGCCCAGCGCCTGCAGCATGCCGGCGCCACCGTCGTTGGTGGCACTACCGCCCAGACCAATATAGATAGTCTTTGCCCCGGCACGAACCGCACGGAGCACCAGCTCGCCCACGCCATAGGTCGAAGCCGCAAGCGCCGCCGATTCCGTGCAGGGTGAATACCCAATACCCGCCGCCTCGGCCATCTCAATTACAGCCGACTCGCGCTCGACATCAACCAGCATCCGGGCAGGCACACGCTCGCCCAAGGGACCTGCAACCTCGCAGGTCACAAGCTCGCCACCGCAGGCGGCAACGGCGTCGAGCGTTCCCTCGCCACCATCTGCCAGCGGCAATGTGCACACCTCGGCATCGGGCCAAACGCGGCGCACGCCTTCGGCAACCGCCGCCTCCGCCTGCGCACTCGACACGCTGCCCTTAAAGGAATCAATCGCCAGCAGCACACGGCGGGGCCGGCGGCACGCGGCACCAAAATCGACCGCCTCAACGGCAATATCTTCGGCACACGCGAGCGCCTCGGCATGAGCGGCATGCGCCTCAAGATCGGCCCCACAACCGCAATCAGCGGCGCCCTCTCTACGCAAACCGCCAAAATAGCTACTCAGCAGCTCGCGGCATTCATCCGCCAGGACCCCAGCCGTCACATTAAACCGATGATTCAGGCGCGAGTCGGCATTCAGGTCATACAGCGAACCCAGTGCGCCGGCCTTGGCATCGGCCTCGCCATACACGCAGCGCCCCACGCGCGCATTGACCATAAGCCCCGCACACATGCAGCAGGGTTCGAGCGTCACGTAGACCGTACAGTCGGAAAGGCGCCAGCGGCCAAGCGCCTGGGCAGCGGTGCACAGGGCCGCGAACTCTGCATGCGCCGAAGGGTCCTGGTCGAGCTCGCGACGATTATGCGCCCTCGCGACGATCTCGCCGTCGCGCACCACTACGGCTCCGATGGGCACCTCGCCCACCGCCGCGGCGGTTCGCGCCTCCGCCAACGCCTCGCGCATGAACTTCTCGTCGATTTCGGTGATCGTCATCGTTCGCCTTCCCTGTTGCAAATTCAAAACGATGCTATCATTACGACTCACGGAGAGATGGCAGAGCGGTTGAATGCGGCGGTCTTGAAAACCGTTGAGCGCGAGAGCGTTCCGGGGGTTCGAATCCCCCTCTCTCCGCCACTTTTAGTGATGCACCGGCGTCATGGTCCGCTCGAACAGCGCATCGACCACGTCGGCCATCTCGGGTCGACGCTCAAGATCGTGGCCCGATTCCCACCATATCGTGAAAAGTCGAATAATACCGCCGGCGACAAACTCAGACGTCGTCTCGAGTGACACGGGGGCCAGGGCATCCTCGGCAAGCACGTTCATCACACGCTCGCGGATGGAGCGGGCAATACGGTCGCAAATAACGTTGGTCAACATGCCCGACATGCTGCTTGCCAAAATGTTATCCATGAGCTGCTCGTGCGCCAGAATCAAATCCATGGCATCGTCCAAAATCGCATGCCGAAGCGCGCGCACGTCCTCGGCAGACACTGCGCCGGCCTCATCGGGCTGTTTTTGCGGCAAGCTCGACATGAGCTCATCGATATAAAAGGCAAAGTAATCGTTCTTGTCGCGAAAGTGCTTGTAGAACGTCGTGCGGCGAATCATGGCGCGGTCGCACAGCATGGCAACCGTCAGGTCCTCAAAACGATGCTCCTCGAGAAGCTCGGTGAAGGCATCGAACAGGGCACGGTAGGTTTTCTTGATGCGAAGGTCCACTGGTATCGCCATCCTCAGGGCAAAGACAACACTCGTCAATCTGTCGCATATCTTACACCTGTACCTCGCACGCTTTGCCCCGGTGCCAACCCCACCGAAAACATAACGCTTACCGGAAAGTTCGGCACGGCAAAACGTTGCGGGTATACTAGTAGCGTTATACCAACGGCAGCTGGCGCATGCCGCCGCGGCCATTCGAAACGGAGACATCATGATTACCGTCATCATCGGCATCGTTGTTGTCATTGTGATTGTCTGCGCCATCGCCGGCATCTACAACAACATGGTCACCAAGCGTAACCGCATCGATAACGCCTGGCAGAACATCGATACGCAGCTGCAGCGCCGCAACGACCTGATCCCCAACCTGGTCGAGACTGTCAAGGGCTACGCCAAGCACGAGCAGGAGACGCTCTCCGCCGTGATCAGCGCGCGTAACACCGCCGTCAAGGCCACCACGCCCGAGGCTAAGATGGAAGCCGACAACGTGCTGACCGGTGCGCTGCGCCAGCTCTTCGCCGTAGCCGAGGCCTATCCCGATCTTAAGGCAAACACCAACTTTACGCAGCTGCAGGCATCGCTCGAGGATACCGAGAACAAGATTAGCTATGCACGCCAGAGCTACAACGACTGCGTGCTCAGCTACAACAACGCCATTCAGACGTTCCCGGCTGTCATCTTTGCCGGCATCTTTCAGTTTAAGGAGCGCCAGGGCTTCGAGGCCGCCGAAGCAGCCCGTCAGGCCCCGACCGTCAAGTTCTAGTAGTTTGGCAGCGCATCCTTAATCGGCCAAATGCATAAACCGCCCCGTCGAATGCATACTTCGACGGGGCGGTTGCTTTTTTAGCGAAGGTCCCCCTCTAAGCACCGTGCATTTTTGGGAGTATTCAACATAACCAAGAGCATCGGGCGCCACGATAAATGCCAATGACCGCGAATATCCCTGCAAATCAAACGCTGTCAGCCCATAACCCCGCCCATCATTCGTAGAAAACATCGAGAAATCCCGATTTTTCGCCCGAGATCGGTATGCAGGGGCCTTCGATTGCAGAATACTCGCAAAAATGCACGCCGCTCCCTATGGGACCCGTCTGCGGCAGGCGCGAAGCGAATCGGAGCCCAGCTGGATGGGGCATGGGACGATGCTAGGCGTGCTCGTGGCCCTGCCGCAGGCCTTTGGTGCTGTGGAAAACGCCCGTGTTCGCGTCTGGCTGTGTGGTAAATGACAGACGGGGTGCCGGACGCGCGGACTTTGTGCGTTCGCGCTCATTAGAAAAAACAGAGCCGCCCGTATCGGGCGGCTCGGCAATCAAAAACCTTGGATTCGGGGCATACGCTACTGGTTTGCTTGCCCCTCGAGCATGCCGTCGAGGGTGCGCCAGGCGAGCTCGGCGCATTTGACGCGGGCGGGCATGTGCGAGATGTCCTGGAGCTGGGCGGCCTCGTCCAGATCTTCCAGGTCCTCCTCGGAGAGCTGCTCGCCGCGGATCATGGCGAGGAAGAGCTCTGCCAAGCGGCGAGCTTCCTCGACGGTCTCGCCGGTGATGAGGTCGGCCATGATGTCGGCGCTTGCCTGGCTGATGGCGCAGCCGTGGCCGGTAAAGGAGGCCTCCTCGATCACGTTGTTCTCGACACGTAGCTGCAAGGTGAGCTCGTCTCCGCAGCTGGGGTTGATGCCGTCGTGCTCGTGCGTGGGGGCGTCCATCTCGTACTTGTAGTCGGGGTGCGAGTTGTGCTCCATAAACGTGGTGGAGGTGTACAGATTACCCATTGAACGTGCTCCAAACGTGATGCAGGCCGGCGATGAACTTGTCGATGTCGGCCTTGTCGTTGTAGAAGGCCACGCTGGCGCGGCAGCAGGCAAGGTTCTCGACGCCCAGCCAGGTGAGCAGCGGCTGCGCACAGTGGTGGCCGGCGCGAATGCAGACGCCGTCCATGTCCATGATGCTCGCTACGTCGTGCGGGTGGATGCCCTTGACGTTAAAGCTCACGACGCCGTGGTGGTTGTCCCAATAGATGGAGCCGATGATCTGGACAAAGTCGAGCTGCATGAGTTCGCCCATCAGATAGTGGACGAGTGCCTGCTCGCGGGCCTGGATGTTCTCGTAACCCACCGTGTTGACCAGGTAATCGAGTGCGGCGCCCGTGGCGAAGATGCCGGCGGCGTCCTGCGTGCCGGCCTCGAACTTCTCGGGGACGGGCGCCCAGACGGCGTCCTGCTCGGTGACAGAGTCGATCATCTCGCCACCGGTGAGCATGGGCGGCATGGCGTTCAGCAGGTCCATCTTGCCCCACAGCACGCCGATGCCCATGGGGCCCATGGCCTTGTGCGCACTAAAGGCAAAGAAGTCGGCGCCCAGGTCGGCCACATCGACCGGCATGTGCGGCAGCGACTGCGCGCCGTCGACGACCAGGTAGCCGCCGTACTTGTGCACGAGTTTGCCGAGGTTCTTGACCGGGTTCTCGACGCCCAGCACGTTGGAGACCTGTCCCACGGCTAGGATCTTGGTCTTGGGACCCACCTTGGCAAGAACCTCCTCGGTGGTGAGCTGGCCGGTCTTGGTGGGGTAGAGGTAGACGAGCTTGGCGCCGGTCTCGCGGCAGACCTGCTGCCACGGAATCAGGTTGGAGTGGTGCTCCATGATGGTGATGACGACCTCGTCGCCCGGTTCGAGCACTGTGGGCGCAAAGCTCTTAGCGACCAGGTTGAGCGACTCGCTCGTGTTGCGGGTGAAGACGACCTCGTTGGCCTGTGAGGCGCCGATGAGGTCGGCGATCTGCTGGCGGACCTTCGCGATGGCGTCGGTGGCCTCGACGGACAGCGAGTACAGGCCGCGCAGGGGGTTGGCATTCATGCGCTGGTAGAAGTCGCGTTCGGCGTCGAGCACACAGGCAGGGCGCTGCGCGGTGGCGGCGCTATCGAGGAAAGCGATCTCGGGGTGCTGCTGGAACAGCGGGAACTGGCCCTTGTAGGGGTTGGTCTCGATGTCCACGGTGGGCCAGCAGCGCGAAGCCTCGTCGCTGGCGTCGAGCTCCATGGGCTCTGTCTCTTATACACATCTCCGAGCCCACGAGACACTCGCTAATCTCG
>USBX01000064.1 GCA_900552995.1 uncultured Collinsella sp. | reverse complement strand
GCCTTATCGTCGGCAGCGTCAGATGTGTATAAGAGACAGGCCCCCACAAGGCCATATGCGGTGGCAGAGCCCGTCTCGTCCAGCACATAAAGTGGATAAGCAAAGCAGAGAACGACACTTCCCAGAAGCAAGCATGCCTGGGCCAGCAGCAAGGCGGCAAACCGCCGTGTGCTCGCGCGACGGACTGTATCGGCACCCGCCGCGTCAAGTCTTTTCCGCTCGATGGACATGCAAAACTCTCCCCAGATACATACTATTGGTATGTATTATGTACAGCCAACTTTCTCCGGGTAGCGCCGGCGCGTTCCTCCACACAATACATACCGTTGGTATCTATCTAGATGTCTGCCGTCCAGGCATTCCAGACCTTCTTGGTAGTCTCGCAAACGTCCTGCCCCAGGTCGATTCCAAGCGCACGGGACATCCTAGAGAGGCACTCTGCCCTCGCGAGCATCGCCTCAAGCGAATCGTTTGGTCTGAATAGCGGAATCAGCCAAAGATTCGCAAGGAGCGCTATGGCCTCTGCCGCCTGCTCCGGGTACTCGCATGTGAGAGAGCCATCCGCCGCGCCTTCCCGGATGATGGGCAATAGGTAGCGATTGGCTGACTCATCAAATGTGCCCTGAAACTGAATCGCCAATAAGCGCGAGCTCTTGATGGGGTCGGCAGCGGGGCTCATACGTCGCCACAGCTCTACCTGGGGAACGATCGAATCCGCAGAGTACAGGCGCTGGAGCTTCTGCGCCCCGTCAAGGCGCCGGTCCTCGAAAAGCTTTTGACGAGCCTCGACGACGGGAGCCATTGCCCGATCAAATGCGGCGTTGAAAATCTCCTCTTTGCTCTTAAAGTGATGATAGACAGCGCCCTTGGTCATGCCATCGAGGCGGTCGACGATATCTTGAATGCTCGTCCCCTCATAACCCTGTGCACAGAATAGCTCCAGTGCCGCGTCGAGAATCTTCGCGACCGTCTCCTCGGGATATTTATTACGCCCCATAATCTGTCCATCCGCAACGCAAGTCTTGTGCCTCATTGCAGTATTTTAACGTTGCGGATGGCAGGCGGTCGATGCTACACCGCGGCGGGGCCGTGTTCGCCGGTGCGGATGCGGATAACTTCCTCGACCGGCTCGACCCAGATCTTGCCGTCTCCAACGGCACCGGTGCGAGCAGCATTGCAGATAATCTCGACAATTCCGTCGACATGCTCATCGGCGCAAATGAGCGTGAACTGCACCTTAGGGATCGTGTTGACAAGCAACTCGTTGCCGCGCACGTATTCCTTCCAGCCATGCTGCGCGCCGCATCCCTGCACCTGGTTGATAGTCATGCCGCGAACATCGGCAGCAAACAGCGCATCTTTAAGAACCTCAAGCTTTTCCTGGCGCACGATAGCCGTGATCTTTTTCATAATGAATTCCTCTCAATAATCAACGTATCCCTTTACATGAGACGCGGGTTTCCCAGGTGCCGCAGATTGGGTTGAAAGAGGAGCGCCGCGTACTTTTGTACGCAAGCGACGGTTTGAAACCCAAGGTGCGGTGCCTGGGGAAGCCGCTAGTCAAGTCCCGAGAAGGAGGGATATGCGCTCTCGCCGTGCTGACTCGCATCCAGGCCCAGCGCCTCGTCGGCCTCGTCCACGCGCAGGCTGCCGTGGAACAGCGCCTTGACCACCGCGGCGATCACCAAATCGAGCACCAGTACAATAGCGACCGTCACCACAATGCCCAAAATCTGCGAGATGAGCAGCGAGACATCGCCCGGGTAGAACAGACCGCCCTTACCGGTCCACGAAAGCTCCGGCACGCAGAACAGCCCCGTGAGCACGCCGCCCAGGATGCCGCCGATGCCGTGGCAGCCAAACGCGTCAAGCGCATCGTCGTAGCCAAATTTGGTCTTAAGATGGCTGATGGCCAGGTAGCAGATGGGAGAGACGATCAGGCCCATGACCAGCGCTGCCCACGGCTCGACAAAGCCCGCGCCGGGCGTGACCACCACAAGGCCCGCAACCAGACCGGTGCTGGCACCCACCAGCGTGGGGCGACCGGTGTGCACGCGCTCGACGGCAAGCCACGAGACCATGCCTGCCGCGCTGGCCGTCACGGTGTTGAGGATGGCGAGTGCCGCCACGGCGTCGGCCTTAAACTCGCTGCCGCCGTTAAAGCCAAACCAGCCAAACCAAAGCAGGCCGGCGCCCAGCGCCACAAACGGTACGTTATGCGGACGATAGCTCACCATGCCAAAACCGCGACGACGGCCGAGCATTAAGCAGAGGACCAGGCCGGTAAGACCAGACGAAATGTGCACCACGTCGCCGCCGGCAAAGTCGAGTGCGCCGATAATGTCACCGATAAAGGAGCCATCGCCGCCCCAAACCATGTGGGCAAGCGGCGCATAGACCACAAGCAGCCAAATGCCCAGGAAGGCCGTCATGGCACCAAACTTAACGCGGCCGGCCAGGCCGCCCGTGACGATAGCGGCAGTGATCATGGCAAACGCCATCTGAAAGGCGATGTTGATGATTTGAGGATAGACGACACCGTCCGCGGCATTGCCCTCGGCCGCCTGCAGCACCTGGTTGAGCACCGGCAGGCACAGCAGCTGGTCAAGGCCTCCAATAAACGGGCTGGAACCGTCGCCGCCATAGGCCAGCGACCAGCCGGCAACAATCCACAGCACACCAACCAGGCCAATGGCGCCAAAGCACATAAGCATGGTGTTGATGACATTTTTGCGCCTGGACAGGCCGCCATAGAAAAACGCCAAGCCCGGTGTCATTAAAAACACGAGCATGGTGCAGACGAGCATAAACGTTGTCGATCCCGTATCGTACATTCGCTCTCCCTTGGTCGCATGAACGTTGTCGGCGCCCATAATGCGGCCGAGGGGCAACTGGTGTAGACCAGATACGGCGTTGTTAAACGCGGCGTTGTCGAATGGAAACGGTGCCGCAATCTTGGAAACGGCGCGGCAACGGACGCGAAACGAACGGGAAACGTGCGAACGAGAAGGGCGCGCTTGGCCCCGCTCTGGCTAGCGCCGGAACAGCTCGCGGGCTCGATCGCGGAGGTCGGTAGCTCGGATGACGCCCTCGTAGCGGTTGATGCGCAAGCGCGGGAAGGCATTGAAGAAGCGCAGGTCGCGTCGGCTGAGCGACACGCTTGGCACCGGACGGCTCATGCGCTTGCCGGCAAGGCGACGACTGAGCGACGGACGCGACATGCTCGGCGCGGCATCGGCAACGCGGCGGGCAGCAAGCGCCAGGCCGCGAGCACCATCCGAGATAAACGTCGGCATCGAAGCCTTCTCGCGCAGGGCATCGAGCGCGGCGTCACCCAGCTCGGCCAGCCACGCGTTAACGGCACGGCTACGGATGTGCGTCTGTGCCACCGAGTCAATCGTAGAATCGGGAATGCGCTCGAGCATTAAGTCGGACGCGTCGGCAAGCGACTCGTTGATGCGGTCGGCAAGGTCGGCACGCACACGCTCAAGCTGATCGGACAGGCGGCGCCAGCTGGCCAACGAGCACACCGCGTCGACCATCATCGCGACCGCGACGATAAAGGCGGACAGCCGCACAATCGGCACCGGCAGATGGCCAAGCAGCCCCAGCAATGCCGGCTCCACTAAACGGCAAATGCACAACGCACCCAGGCCAAACGCGCAGGCCCAGTACAGACAGATACGTCCGTGCAGGTTAAACGGCAGATGCGAATAGTCCCAAAAGCGAGCGCCCGTTGTTTTTTCCAACAGCACGCCTACGCTGTACTCAATCACGCTGCATACGAGCGCTGCAGCGACAAACTGGCTCGGGGCATCCGGAATCCCGCGCAACAGCAGCCAGCAGGCAATGCCGCCCGCGCCATAGATAGGGCAACACGGTCCCAGCAAAAAGCCGCTGTTGGCAAAGCGTCCGTGGTTGAGCATGGCGCAGACTGTCGACTCCCACGCCCAGCCGCAAAACCCGTAAAAGGCAAACGAGAGTACCAGCGCTGAGAGTGGGCAGGCGGCAAGTGTCGCGCCGTCAAATGCCATATCAATCGCGGTTCCCACCGTCTACCCTCTCCTCTTTTCGCTCGATTCTTTACTCGAGCCGTCACTCGAGCCCTCGTTCAAATCGTTCGCGCCGCCTTTGCGCGGCAGACGGCCGGCGACCGTCTCACGCAGCGCGCACCACTTATCAGCCAGGCACACAATCCATGCCTCGCGACACGTCGGCGGCACTGGCACCAGCGGAAACATATGTCGCGCGATAATATTCCGTTCGCGCGGCGTCAGCTCAAAATCCTCCTCCGCACGCGCCAGGGCAAAAAACGGATGCCGAAAGCCATGCAGTCGATGGCTTGGGTCGGGATCGTGCCAGTCATAGAGAAAGTAATCGTGCAGCAGGGCCCCGCGCAGCAGCGACAAGCGGTCGACGGAGATACCGACGCGGCCCAGGCGCTCGGCAAAGGACAGACTTGCCCGCGCCACCGAGGTCACATGCGTATACACCGTCACATCGCCATGCTGGATAAACTCGTGCGTCAGGTCCAAGCGGCCCGCCTGGGCCAGCTGGCGGGCGGCATAGTCGACCTCGTGCGCGATTTTCTCGGCACGAACGGTATCGGACATGCTGCCTCCTTCCAGCGACTCACGGCGACAAGCCACGGCCTGTGCACAATCGATAAAAACATCATGGAACATATCAGTATGGCATCGGACAAAACGTTTTGCCCCACCAGTTGGCGAATTACCGCGCCGCCGTCACATATCAAACGCCAAAATGTGCGAGACTGTCTTGTGCAATTGTGCCGGCCGAGGGAGTGCCGGCGCACGATTCGCATGGAGTAACCCACAACGATGCTGCTTACGCAAACGACAACGCCCGAGGACGTCAAGGCTCTCGACCGCGCCGAGCTTCCGCTGCTCTGCGGCGAGATCCGCCACGCCATCCTCGAAAGCTCCGCCGCCGTCGGCGGGCACGTTGCCCCCAACCTGGGCGTCGTTGAGCTTACGGTTGCGCTTCATCGCGTGTTTAACTCCCCTATCGACAAGATTGTCTTTGACGTTTCGCACCAGACCTACGCCCACAAGGCGCTGACCGGGCGCGCGTATACCTATATCGATCCGGAACGTTTTGGCGAGGCTTCTGGCTTTGCCAATCCCGACGAGTCCGAGCACGACCTGTTCGCCATGGGCCACACCTCCACATCGGTGAGCCTGGGCTGCGGCTTGGCACACGCCCGCGATCTGGCGGGCGACAGCTACAACGTCATCACCATCATTGGCGACGGCTCGCTTTCGGGCGGCTTGGCGTTTGAGGGCTTTAACAATGCCGCCGAACTCGACAGCAACTTGATCATCGTCGTCAATGACAACGACCAGTCCATCGCCGAAAACCACGGTGGCCTGTATCGCAATCTGGCCGAGCTGCGCGCCAGCAACGGCACCTGCGAGCGCAACGTTTTCCGCGCGATGGGGCTCGACTACCGCTATCTGGACGCCGGCAACGATGTGTTGACCCTCGTCGACGCGCTGCAGGAGCTGCGCGATATCGATCATCCCATCGTGCTGCACGTCTCCACCGCCAAGGGCAAGGGCTTTGAGCCGGCCCAGAGCGACCCCGAACGCTGGCACCACGTGGGTCCGTTTGACATGGCGACTGGGCGCAAGCTTTGCCCGGGCCATCCGAGCGAGCCCGCGCCGCGCACCTATGCTGACATTACGGGCGAGGCGCTCAGCGCCGCCATCGAGCGCGATCCACAGGTCGTTGGCATCACGGCCGCCACGCCCTACATTATGGGCTTTACACCCGAGCTTCGCGCTGCCGCCGGCAAACAGTTCGTCGATGTGGGCATCGCCGAGGAGCACGCCGTGACCTTTGCCACCGCGCTTGCGCGCTCGGGCGCCAAGCCAGTCT
>USBX01000063.1 GCA_900552995.1 uncultured Collinsella sp. | reverse complement strand
GATCTACACGAGCCTTATCGTCGGCAGCGTCAGATGTGTATAAGAGACAGCGCCACGGCCATGACGCAGGCTAGCTTTTGGAGCAAGGCGGGCAGTGAAAAACGCTGCTCCGCGGCCCCTTTGTTCAGTCGAGACAAGGTGGCTCCTATCGTAGAAGTTGCCGGCAAAACGAGACGGAAACACTCTCCGTCAAGAGAAGCGCAAAGGCCCTCTCCGCAAAACGGAAAGGGCCCACACGCAATCAAGCATCTATTTACTTGATGCTGTACTTAGCCATGAGGGCGTCAACGGTACCGTCATCGGTCAGGTCCTTGATGGCCTGGTTGATGTCGTCCTTGAGCTTGGTGTTGCCCTGGTTGATGGCGATGGCGTACTCCTCGCCGGTGCTGATCTGCTTGATGGTCTGGCAGGTGTTGAACTGCTCGGCGGTCAGCTGGCTGGCAACGGAGCGGTTGGTGACTACGGCGTCACCCTTATCGGACTGCAGGGCGCTGAAGCACTCGGTAGCGTCCTTGTAGGGGACGATCTTGGCCTTGGGGAAGTTCTCCTGGGCAAAGGCCTCGGCGGTCGAGCCAGACTGGACGATGATGGTAGCGTCGGCGTTGTTGAGCTTCTCGCTGTAGTTGTCGGCCGTGATGTCGGTGTTATCGACCTTGGTCACGATAGCCTGATCGTCCATGTAGTAGGAATCAGAGAAAGTGACTTCCTTCTCACGCTCGGGCGTGTCAGTGATAGCCGCGATGGAGACGTCATACTTGGCACCCGAAGCGACGCCCGGAACCAGCGTGTCAAAGTCATTGTTGACGTACTCGACATCCAGGCCCAGCTTGTCGCCGATAGCCTTGATAAGCTCAAGGTCAAAGCCCTGATAATCGCCGTTGTCGTCCTTGTACTCAAACGGGGCGTACTCGGCAGAGGTGCCGACGGTCAGCGTGCCGTCCTTGACGAGTGCGTACTCCTTGGAGCCGTCGACCTTCTCGACCTTAGCGTCGTCAGAGCTGCTGGAACCGGCATCAGAACCAGAGGTGGCGTTGGACGAACCACAGCCCGTCAGAGCAAGAGCGAGCGCCATAGCACCCGTGGCGGCAAATGCGCCAAGCTTCTTCAGCTTCATAATCAGTCTCCTTCCGGTGACCTCGTTTGATTCAGAGGTCTGCAAAAACTGTTGGCTATTATGCACCCGGAATTACGAATCTGCAATGAGAAAACTGATTGAAACAAACCCATAACGTGAATGGAATACTCTACTTTGTGACAGTCATTACTGCTGCAATGACCTTAATAGTCTAATTTCAGCTGCATAACCTGCAAGTTCGTTCGGAGTCTCCAAAATAAACGGCAGCGAACGCAAGTGGCCATTCGATACAATATTCTGCATAACCTGCATACCGCCACCAAATTCCTCGCTGCCAAGGTATCCCTTGCCGATGCACTCGTGACGATCTTTATGGGCGCCACAAGGGTTCTTCGAATCGTTGATGTGTACGGCATGCAAGCGATCGATACCCACCACGCGGTCGAACTCGTCGAGTACGCCGTCCAGATCATGGATGATGTCGTAGCCGGCATCGCTCACATGGCAGGTGTCTAGGCAAACGCCCAGCTTGGCCGACAGCTCGGGGCGTTTGCCGGCAACACCCTCAATGATGAGCGCCAGTTCCTCAAAGCTGCGGCCCACCTCGGTGCCCTTGCCCGACATGGTCTCGAGCAGCACCGTCGTCTGCTGGCCCTCAAACATCACCTGACACAGGGCATCGACAATCATCTGAATGCCGGCGTCGGAGCCCTGCCCCACATGCGCACCGGGATGGAAGTTGTAGTAGTTGCCGGGCAGCGCCTCCATGCGCCGCAGGTCCTCTGCCATAGCCTCCAAGGCGAACTCGCGCGCCCGCTCTTTGGCAGAACAGGGGTTGTAGGTATACGGGGCATGCGCCACCAGCGGTCCAAAGTCGTTTTGTGCCATAAGCTCGCGCAGAGCCGCCACGTCATCCATGTCAAGTTCTTTTGCCTTGCCACCGCGCGGGTTGCGCGTAAAGAACGCAAAGGTATTGGCGCCAATGGACAACGCCGTCTCCCCCATCGCCCGATAGCCCTTCGTCGTCGAAAGATGACACCCGATCGTCAGCATCTCCAGCTCCCTCCTCATCAGTTGCGGAAAAATACGGTCTATTGGTGCCTTATTTTGGCGCAAACAGACCGTATTCCACCGCAAGTTATAAAAGGGGCATCAGGAGCAAAGGCCTCCAGGCATTCCAAGCGCTGGCGCCATGCCCCCACGCCCTAAAGTTTCAAGCGAATCGCATCGATGATGTGCGCACAGCGCTGTGTGACGGCTAGGGACATGATGGGGCTTTCGAGTTTCCCCGTCTGAATGAGCTGCGTCGCATGCGACGCCTCGCCGTAAAAATCATCGACCTCAAATGGTGTATCGATTTCGAGTACTCGACCGTCGGAATACTTCACATGAGCGAGTTCGGGGCGATGGAGCCGCTCGATTTCCAACGAGCCCCGCTCACAGGCAATCGTTAAGCGGCTTTCATATGTTGCTTCGCCGTCGCACACCATATGAATGGGTATACCGCCGACACTCATATGGATCTCATCGGCCCAATCCACGCGGCCGCCTAATACGTCACGCCAGCGAACTTCACGAGACGAAACATCGCACGCACCCGCAAGCAGATCCTCAAACCACCCGACCGCATAGCAGCCCATGTCATATAGACAGCCACCCTGCAACGGATCGAGCAGATAACTCGAAGGGGACTCACCATAATCGAGTTTTTGCACGCTTTCGATCGAGACGATACAGCCGAGCTCGCCCGACGCAAGCAAACCCTTCACGCGAGTATGCATCGGACAAAACCGATTTTTCATCGCCTCCATAAACGGCACACCGCACTCACGGGAAACAGAGGCGATCGCATGGGCCTCTTCTTCATTCAAAACGGCCGGCTTTTCGCACAGCACGGCCTTTCCCGCGCGCAGTGCCCGACAAGCCCAATGCGCATGCATGCCATGCGGAATAGCCAAGTAGATTGCATCGACATCGGGATCGGCAATCAACGCATCATAAGCCGCATCGCCGCTATCGTCAGCCGTGGCATAACTGTGCGCGGCATCAATCGAAAACGCTCGACAAAATTCCTCGACATGTGCAGGAGTGCGGCCGGCCGCAGCCACCAGCCGTGCCTCGTCGACCTTCTTGAGCGACGATGCAAATCGATGCGAAATGTGCCCAGCGCCCAAAACGCCCCAACGAACCTCACGCAAATCATCACATGAATCCCGATGGCCCACGACAGCCCCCCTTCAGTTGCGACGAAATAGTTCCTGCTATCGCCCTATTCTGCCGCAAACAGGAACTATTCCATCACAAGATATAAAAGGGTCATGAGGAGCGAGTTTTGTTGAAGACTTTAAGCGCGGCCGTTACGGGGCCAGGCTGGAAACGTCGGCGCGCGTCGTCGAGACGCTCGGGGATATCGATATGCTGTGGGCAGTGGCGCGCGCATTTGCCGCACTTGACGCAATTGCTCACCAGCTTGGCCTCGCTTGTGCGCACCGCGCTCGCCGTAAAGTACTGCGATAGACCCGTAAACCAGCTGTGCGCATAGCTTGCGTTGTAGGCGGCAAAACATCCAGGGATATTGATGCCCTTGGGACATGGCATGCAATAGCCGCATCCCGTGCAGGGCACGCGATTCGATTTCTCAAACTCCATCAACACGCGCGCAATCGTGTCGAGCTGGTTGGCCGTCATCGAATTCGGCAACGCGAGGTCTGCCAGTGACGAATTCTCGTCCACCTGCGCGGTATCGGTCATGCCCGAAAGCAGCATCGTGACTTGAGGATGGTTCCACACCCACGAAAGGCCCCAAGCAGCCGGCGTCTTCAGGTACGGATCGCGTACGTCATCGAGCACGGCGCGGGCCCGCGGAGGCAGCTTGCCCGCCAGGCGTCCGCCCAAAAGCGGTTCCATCACAAACACCGCGAGCCCGCGCTCGGCGGCTGCTATAAGTCCCGCCGTTCCCGCTTGGTAGCGCTCTCCAGCGTAGTTGTACTGAATCTGGCAAAAATCCCAGTCATACGCGTCGAGCATCGTGAGGAAGTCCGCCGCACTGCCGTGATACGAAAAACCTATCTGGCGAATACGCCCCGCAGCCTTTTGGTGCGCAATCCAGTCTTCGATGCCCAACGCCACCACGCGCTCCCACTGGGCGGGCGAAGTGATGTTGTGCATAAGGTAATAGTCGATATGGTCGGTCCGCAGGCGCCGCAGTTGCTCATCGAAGAACCGGTCGAAATCCTCCGCGCACTTGCACGAAGCGTGCGGCAACTTGGTCGCCAGCAACACCCGGTCACGCAGCCCCAAGCACTCAAGCGAGGCGCCCACGCACGCCTCGTTACCGGGATAGAGATACGCGGTGTCCAGATAATTAATCCCCTGCTCCACCGCACGGGAAATGATGGCATCGGCTGTCTTCGCATCCGGACGTCCCGGCGCACCGGGAAACCTCATGCAGCCCAGACCCAACGCCGAGATACGGTTGCCGCTTTTGGGGTCAACGCGATATTGCACGGCCCCTCCCTTCGCCATCAGCGCCCCGGCAAGGCGAAACACAATGGTCACGCAGCCGAAACATCGTGGAATCGCAATCGAGAACGTATCGTAACGCAGCAGAAATCGAGCCGTCACGACACCGCTTTAACATCAGCAAAAAGCCCGATGAAAGGAGGCGAGCGTGGTCACACGCGAGGACGCCTACCCCTATCCCGGCGAGCAATACATCCTCTCGGTCGACCGTTACCAGATCGAGGTCATGGACCATCTGGACGAGCTTCCCGCCACGGGCGCCGTCATCTTCTGCACCTTCCCCAAGGTGCGTGATGGCGTCGGATATCCCGCACGTGTCTTTGCGGTCTGCCCCGCGTCATAAGTTCCCATGCGTTTGTTCTTCTAAATACGGCCATCCGGTGCACGCGACATGGCCCGGCGGCATACAGTCCATCAGACGCCCCATACGCGGGCGCCTTTTTATGGGGAGATGATTCACATGCAGATCAACAAGGTCACCTTTATCGGCAAGGGCGGCGTCGGCCTGCTCTACGGCAGCATGATTGCCAAGGCCCTCGGCAATGACGCCGTCGAATACGTTATGGATGACACCCGTTTTGAGCGTCACGCGAACGACGCGCTCACCGTCAACGGCAAGCCCTGCGATCTCACGTCCGTCCGTGCCAGCGAGGCGACGCCCGCCGATCTGGTCATCCTGACAGTCAAGACCACCGGTCTCGACCAAGCACTCAAGACTATGGAGCGCGTCGTGGGACCCAACACGCTCATCGCCTCGCTGTGCAACGGCATTACGAGCGAGCAAAAGATTGCCGAACGCTTTGGCTGGGAGCATACCGTTCTTGGTATCTGCCAGGGCATGGACGCCGTGTTTCTCAACGGCGCGCTCACCTTTACCAATGCGGGCGAGATCCGCTTTGGTGCGGCCGCCGGCACCGACCCCGCGACCGTCACCGCTATCGACGGGCTCTACACGCGCTGCGGCATCGCCCATACCGTCGAGGACGACATCGCCCACCGCATGTGGGCCAAACTCATGCTCAACGACGGCATCAACCAGACCTGTATGGCCTACGGCGGCACCTACGGAAGCGCTACGGAGCAGGGCTCCGAGCAGCTCCGCAGTTTTGTCTCCGCCATGCGCGAGACGCTTGCAGTCGCCAATGCCGAGGGCATCGAGCTCACCGAGGAAGACCTGACGCAGATGGTGCGTCTCATAAAAGGGCTCGATCCCGCCGGCATGCCCTCGATGGCGCAAGACCGCATCGCTCAACGCAGAACCGAGGTCGAGGAATTTGCGGGTACCATCTGCCGCCTCGCGGCCAAGCACGGTATCCAGGTGCCGCAAAACGAATGGCTCTATTCGCGCATCCGCGAAATCGAGGCCAGCTGGTAACGCCGCCGCACCGCATCCAACAGTCTCAATAGCAAAA
>USBX01000062.1 GCA_900552995.1 uncultured Collinsella sp. | reverse complement strand
GATTAATGGATGGAAACGGATGTTCTATCGGGACACACATTTTGTCCTATAAGCCACGCTTTACAAGTCGAGCCTGCCCTGGGGGTCGGTGAATCCGTCTGTACCCTCCTTGAGCTTTTTCTCGTCTTCTTTCACGCGACGTTCGAGCTTCTTTGTATCTTCGGCAGGCGGTAGGTTCTCGGGTACAATTCCGCGGTCGATGAGGCTGCCACGCACGCTTGTGTTGTTCTCGACGTGCTCTTGCTTGATCTTGTCCAGACCGTACAGGTCGTGTTCCTCGGCGTTGAAGGCCGTCATCGAGTTCGTAAGGTCCTTTGCTTTGATGAGGACATCGGCTAACCTGTCCGCCAATGCCGCGCTCTTGGGTATGCCGAGCTGCTGCTTCATTTCCGCCGTGCTTCTGCCGCCGAATAACGCTTCATCGCCCTTCGACTTGATGATCGCGAATCCTTTGGAGTCCACGCCGCGTTTGAATGCAATACCCGAGAGCTGTTTCTCTGAATCGGATAGCGAGTGGCGCGCCTGTAAGCGCTGAATCTCTGCGAAGCGCTGCTCTATGAGCTCTTGGCGGCGCGTCTGCACGGCAAAGTATGCTTGGGCGAGTGCAATCTCTGGCTTGTTTGAATCTCCGTTCTGGGCGATTAAATAGCATGCATAGCGCGTAAGCTTGTAGTCTTTAACCGCACGAGCGGCGACACCGGCAGTTACCATTTTCGTGGTGTCACGAAAATGGGAATCAACTGGAGTTTTATTTGTTTCGCACGAGACTTTTGCCCTCTTAACAACTTCGGCGAAGTTCTCCCATCGAGTGTATCCCATGGGTTCCATTAAATCGCGTGCGAGCCAATACTCAACGCCGTCTTCCACATTGGCGTAGCTATCAAGTTTGACACGCCACTTCTCGATATCTCTACTGTCCATATCTCCTCCTCGCTGGTCTATTGTCTATGCAGGCTTTGCACGCTCTGTATTCGGAATAAGGATACGCTGCCGTGCGGACACGAATGGGCCCCGTGCCACTTCGAGCTCACGGGGCCCATAGATATCGATTAGTTGTGTTCTGCTTTAGATAGGTGTCCAGTTTAATTCGCTCGATAGTGCGAGCCCAGGCTTTCGGTTCGGTTGCGCATGGCTTTGACCATTTCCTGTGCTAGTTGAATCTGCGACTGTATGCGGGCGAGCGCAGCGATTTCGCTGTCGTTGGCATGCGGCTTATTTAGAGCTGTGGCATCATCTTGAATGTTTTCAAGCTCGTGTAGTGCCTCGGATAGGCCTGTTTCGGTCCTGTTGATCATGCAATAGGTGCTCATCGTGTGCCTTAGGCTGTGTGTCAGGCGTTCGGCATCTGTTGCGGCTATGCCGTACTGGGGGAGGGCGATATCCGCCTTCAGGGCTGTCTCGGGCTCTTTCTGTGCTGCTTGGGCTGCCGATGCGCCCGCGATGCGCCCGAACACGATGCCGTTGGCGCTTGACAAGCCACCAATGCGGTCGGCGCCGTGCATGCCGCCTGTCGCCTCGCCGCAAGCGTAGAGGCCCTCAACGCCCGTGTGTGCGGTCTTATCGATCTTGATGCCGCCGTTAGCGGCGTGGGCATACATCGCAACGCGCATCTCGTCAGTCGGGGCGATGCCGTGCTCGTCTTTCAGCCAGGTGGCAAAGGTCTGCACAAACTCTGGGACATCCTCGCGGGGGAAGTCGTAGTGGAGTGCCAGGCCTTCGACACCTGCCTGATCGATGACGAGATCGATAGCGCGGGAGGCCAAGCGTGACGTGAAGGGACCATATCCAGAGCGCTGCTCGAGCAGGTCGTCCAGCTTGTCGTCGGCAATATCTGCCGGCTGGTCTACATGTACGTAGCGCCAGGTCTTCTCGTTAAAGACAAGGTTGCGCTTGGGCTCGATGAAGCCGGGCATCATCTGCATGAACTCTATATTAGTAAGCGATGCGCCGTGCGCCAGTGCGATGGCCTGTGATGAGCTGAGCACGTCGGCGGAAGTGAGGCTTCGCTCGAACAGGCCACCCGTGCCACCGGCTGCGATGATCGTGGCCTTGGCAGCAAAGGGTACGATTCGATTTTCGGTGAGGTCGTAGAGCACGGTTCCGGTTACTCTGCCGTTCGTGTCTTCAACAAGGTCGATAAGCTCATGGCGGGGGAGCAGGCGAATGCCGAGCGACTCGATCCAGGTCGTCAGAGCGTCCTCAAGGGGCTTGCGGGTGAGACCGCGCCACATGCGCGTCTTGTGGTCAAAGCAGGGGATAAATTGCTTTTGGTGAGCACTCTCGGCGCTTTGTGGACGCTGGAGCTCAACGCCCCGGTCTTGCTCGAGCCATTCAATTGCTTGGGGAATGCCGTGGACAAACGTCTGGACAAGCTCGGGGTCGGCGACGCCGCCGCCGACGGCCAGGATGGTGTCGATGAGGTCCTGCTCGTCGTCTTCGTCGACGGGACCGATGAGGCCGAGGCCCCAGGTACCCGGGAAGAAGCTCGATCCACTCATGGTCTTGCCGGCGCTTGCCACAGCGACGGTTGCGCCCGTGCGTGCCGCTTCGATGGCGGCACAAAGGCCCGCAATGCCAGATCCAATTACCAGTACATCAGTCGATTCCATCGGATTCCTTTCTCGTCCGGCGCATTGTCGCACGGGTGATCGGCAATGGGGCCGCAAAGACTCGGCAAATCGGTAAAGGGCAAATATGGCAGGTGGGCGTCATGGACGCTCTGACGCTCCATCTCTTCACATCTCGTATTTCGCCCCAGCTGATATACCGGCATTAGCTACCCTGCGCCAGCGCAAACAAAAAGAGCCGCTACCTCGAAAGGTAGCGGCTCCAAAGCTCAACTATATGAGCATCGCGCGGGCGAGATTAGGCCTTGAGGGCCTCCTCGACGGCGACAGCGCAAGCGACGGTGGCACCGACCATGGGGTTGTTGCCCATGCCGATGAGACCCATCATGTCAACGTGCGCAGGCACGGAGGAAGAACCGGCGAACTGGGCGTCGGAGTGCATACGGCCCATGGTGTCGGTCATGCCGTAAGAGGCAGGGCCGGCGCCCATGTTGTCCGGGTGCAGGGTACGGCCAGTGCCGCCACCAGAAGCGACGGAGAAGTACTTCTTGCCAGCCTCGAGGCGCTCCTTCTTGTAGGTGCCAGCGACGGGGTGCTGGAAGCGCGTGGGGTTGGTGGAGTTACCGGTGATCGAGATGTCGACGTTCTCGTGCCACATGATGGCAACGCCCTCGCGGACGTCGTCGGCGCCGTAGCAGTTGACGGCGGCGCGGGGACCATCGGAGTATGGGATGGTCTCGACGACCTTGAGCTCGCCCGTGTAGTAGTCGAACTGGGTCTTCACGTAGGTGAAGCCGTTGATGCGGGCGATGATCTGAGCAGCGTCCTTGCCCAGACCGTTGAGGATGACGCGCAGCGGCTTCTTGCGAGCCTTGTTGGCGTTCAGAGCCAGGCCGATAGCGCCCTCAGCGGCAGCGAAGGACTCGTGGCCGGCCAGGAAGGCGAAGCACTCGGTGTCGTCGGAGAGCAGCATAGCGCCCAGGTTGCCGTGGCCCAGACCGACCTTGCGGTCCTCGGCGACGGAGCCGGGAACGGTGAAGGCCTGGATGCCCTCGCCGATGATGGCGGCAGCCTCAGAAGCGGACTTGGCGCCACGCTTGACAGCGAGAGCGCAACCGAGGGTGTAGGCCCACTCGGCGTTCTGGAAGGCGATGGACTGGGTGTTGTTGACGATCTCACGCGGGTTGAAGCCCTTGTCGGTGCAGATCTGCAGAGCTTCCTCGAGGGAGGCGATGCCGTTGTCGGCGAGGCACTTGTTGATCTTGTCAGCGCGGCGCTCGTAACCTTCGAACGTAACAGTCATAGTTATTTCCCTCCCTTTCTACTCGTGAACCGGGAACACGCTGGCGACGGAGTGAGTCTCCTCGTCGGTGCGCGGGTCGATGTACTTGGCAGCGTTCTCCCACTGACCATAGTGGCCCATAGCGCCAGCGATGGCCTCCTCGGGGGTCTTGCCGGCCTTGACGGCGTCGGTGAACTTGCCGAGGTTCAGGAACTCGAATGCGATGATCTCGTTCTTGTCGTTGAGAGCCATGCGGGTGACGTAGCCCTGAGCGAGCTCGAGGTAACGAGCGCCCTTGGCCTTGGTGCCGAACATGGTGCCGACCTGAGAGCGAAGGCCCTTGCCGAGGTCGTCGAGGGAGGCGCCCACGGGCAGGCCGCCCTCGGAGAACGCGGTCTGGCTGCGGCCGTAAACGATCTGCAGGAAGATCTCGCGCATAGCAACGTTGATGGCGTCGCAGACGAGGTCGGTGTTGAGGGCCTCGAGGATGGTCTTACCGGGAAGGATCTCGGAAGCCATGGCGGCAGAGTGGGTCATGCCCGAGCAGCCGATGGTCTCAACGAGGGCCTCCTCGATGATGCCGTCCTTGACGTTCAGCGTGAGCTTGCAGGCGCCCTGCTGAGGTGCGCACCAACCCACACCGTGCGTAAGACCGGAGATGTCGGAAATCTCCTTAGCCTGGACCCACTTGCCCTCCTCGGGGATGGGTGCGGGGCCGTGGTATGCACCCTTGGCAACGGGGCACATGTTCTCCACTTCCTGTGAGTACTGCATGCCTCTCCTCTCTATCGTGTTGGCGTCCCGTCTGGGGGTCGTGGCTGGCGATTGCCGGGCGACCCTTCGAAAGGGACATGACATGCAGCCCCTATAATACCGCGAAATGCACGGAATATTCGGTGAACGGCTCAGTTTTCGTAGCGAGAAGTCCGGAAGTTTTAATTGAAACGGTTTAACTCTATGTTCTGTGGTCGTGAACTTCCGTAGAGGGGGTCCGTCTTGGGCAAGCTATTGGTCAGCTCTTGTAAGCATTGCGGGGGTTGACCTGTTGCAACGATGCCGTTCGCCGCCTGATTACTGCCTTTGGCCGCGCGAGTGTATTGTTTTGCGTGAATGTTTTGATGGCACGCTTCAATCGTGCTGTATTGGATGGCAAGCAGATCCCGGCGAAGGGAGCGCCATGCAGCGCGTTTGGAGAACGGTTACCGGCTTTTACCATGTCTGTGCCCGCGGTACGGGCAAGCAGCTCATCTTTGAGGGCGATGAGGACCGGTGGGAGTTTTTGGAGCTGATGCGCGAGTGCTGCCGCGAGGAGGGTGTGACGGTTATCGCTTGGTGCCTTATGGGCAATCACGTGCATTTGGTGCTTGCAGATTACGAGGACTCGATGAGCGCGGCGATGCACCGGCTGCTTTTGACGTACGCGCGGCGGTTCAATAAACGCACGGGGCGCACAGGTCATCTGTTCCAGAACCGTTTTGACCGGCGCTCGCTCGATACCGACCGTTATCTAATGGCTGCCATTCGCTATGTTCACGCTAATCCGCAGGAGGCGGGTATCGCCCTGATCGAGCGTTATCCCTGGAGCAGCTTTGCGGAGCATTTGCGCGCTTACGACGGTGACGCGGCTGATGTCGCGAGGGGATTTTCTGATCCTTCTTGCGTGCTTGAGCTCTTTGGTTCTGCCGAGGGCTTTATTGCCTATTCACTTTCGACGCCCGACGGCGGCGAGCCAGCGCTGGGCGATATGAAAGAGACGGAGTGGGAACGCCACGCCTTTGCCGGCAAGATGGCTAAGGAACTCGGGGTTCCGCTTCGCGGGGTTAAAGCCGCACCGCCGGCGCAGCGCGATACCGTTATTTTTGGATTGCACGATGCCGGTTTCACGGTGCGCCAGATTGAGCGCTATACCGGGATTGGCAAAAGTACCGTCTCTCGTATTGTGCGTGCCCGCGCGCGGACGGCGATGCGGACTGGCGGAAACGTGATGTAGGGTCGCCTGTGCGCCGCAGATGGGGTCGTCCATACGCCGCAACAAGCGTTCAAAAGCTTGGTGCGGCAACTGCACTTCTTAATATGCATAGAACAATCGCCATCTTGCATAAAATAACGGCTCAGTCCGGGTTTGCCCGTGCCTACCCCCGTCTCTGTCTCTTATACACATCTCCGAGCCCACGAGACACTCGCTAATCTCGTA
>USBX01000061.1 GCA_900552995.1 uncultured Collinsella sp. | reverse complement strand
GGGCTCGGAGATGTGTATAAGAGACAGGTCGGCGATGGCACGCGCCTCGTCGAGCTCAGCGGAATTGAGGGTAATGGCTTTCTCGCAGAGCACGTGCTTGCCGGCGGCCAGCGCGTCACGCGCAGATAGGTGATATGCGTGTTGTGCGGCGTGGTGATATAGACGGCGTCGATGCCCGGATCGGCGTAGAGGTCCTCAACCGATTCATAGACCTTCTCGATGCCATACTGCTCAGCAAAAGCCTGAGCCTTGGACAGCGTACGGTTGGCGACGCCCGCAAGCTTGCGGCCGGCAAGAGCGAGAGACTGGGCCATCTGGTTGGCGATAACACCGCAACCGATCACTGCCCAGCGGAGCTCGGGGGCAGTAAAAATATCGTTGGGGAATGGCTTGTCCTGGACCGAGGCAAATGCCACCTTAGCGGCTGCTTCGGCGTCGAGCGGAGCCTGTTTGAAATCTGCCATGATGTGCCTCCTGAGTCATCGGAAGTCCTTCATTTCAAACAACCCTATATTCGCACAATCGCGCGCGTATTTGCTCGTGTTTGCGTGTCTATTTGCTTATCGGTCATTATTTAGCCATAGTTGGCAGATATTTGCGCGGCTATGCGCATTATCGCGCAAGTCTATGCGCGATAATGCGCATGCGACAATCCTTGTGAAACATAAAGGAACGGAACACCATAGCCATAAAAGACAGATTAGGCTGTATTACTCCACCCCTCTGGGGGGGCGCAGCCATCAAAGGACTGTCCCAAACTGCCGGCATATAGGGACTTCCCTAACTGCCGGCACAAAGGGAACGTCCCCAGCTACCAGCGTTTCAACGGCACTCATTTAAGTCTATCCCCAATGAGTATGTCCCCTCATTTAAGTCTGTCCCCAATGAGTAGGGATAGAAAAAGGCCCGGGTGCCGTGGGGCATCCGGGCCTTTGCTAGCAACTTGATGTTGCGGGCAGCTTAGAACTTGTGGCCGCACTTCTTGCAGACGCGCAGCTTGTTCTTGCCGTCCTTCTCGTGACCGACGCGGGTAACCTTACCGCACTCGGGGCAAACGAGATTGACGTTGGAGGCATCGATGGGAGCCTCCTGCGAAACGATACCACCCTGCTGGTTGGCAGCGTTGGGCTTGACGGCCTTCTTGACGACCGAAACGCCCTCGACAACGACCTTGTTCTCGGCGGGGAGAGCACGCAGGACAACGCCCTGCTTGCCGCGATCCTTACCAGAGAGAACCTGGACCTTATCGCCCTTCTTGATATACATATATCTCCCCTAACTACAGGGTCTCGGGAGCGAGCGAGACGATCTTCATGTACTTCTTGTCACGAAGCTCGCGAGCGACGGGCCCGAAGATACGGGTGCCGACGGGCGAACCATCGTTGTTGATGACAACGCAGGCGTTCTCATCAAAGCGAATGTAGGAGCCATCCTTGCGGCGGATCTCCTTAACGGTGCGAACGACGACGCAACGGACAACGTCCTTCTTCTTGACGTTGGCGCCAGGGGTAGCCTCCTGGACAGCACCGATGAACACATCGCCGATGCCTGCATAACGACGCTTGGAACCGCCAAGCACCTTGATGCAGCGAATCTTGCGAGCGCCGGAGTTGTCGGCGACGTTCAGCATGGTTTGCATCTGAATCATGGTAGATGTTCCTCCGAACTAAGAACCGAAGAGAGGTGCGCAGCCTTTATACGGCCCGTGGTATGCAAGCCAGGCATACGCACATCTTCGGAAACGTACAAGTCGTAAGAGCGACTGCTTATTTAGCGCGCTCGACGACCTCGATGAGGCGCCAACGCTTCATCTTGGACATAGGACGGGTCTCCATAACGCGGACGGTGTCGCCCACGCCAGCCGTGCACTCCTCGTCGTGAGCGTGCAGCTTCTTGGAGCTGGTCATCATCTTGCCGTACTTGGGGTGACGCTTGCGCTCGGTGATGGTGACAACAATGGTCTTGGCACCGGAGACGGAGGTAACGACACCCGTACGGACCTTACGCGAGTTACGCGAATCAGTCATGTTCTCTCCTTAGGTCCTACTCGGCGACAGCGGACTTCTCCGCTGCGATCTCGCGGGCGCGCTGCTCCGTGAGGACGCGAGCGATGTCCTTCTTCACGGTGTTGACGCGAGCGGTGTTGTCCAGCTGGCTGGTGGCCATCTGGAAACGAAGGTTAAAGAGCTCGGCGCGCATTTCCTTCAGCTTCTCAACGAGCTGAGCGTCCGAGAGCTCACGAATCTCTGCGGGCTTCATTAGTTCTCCTCCTTGGCGGCGGCGGCGTCCTCAGCAGCCCACTTGGCCTCGAGAGCGGCCTCCTCAGCCATCTCCTTCTCGATGCGCTGCTCAGCGTTCTTAGCAGCAACAATCTTGGTCTTGATGGGAAGCTTGTGCTGTGCAAGACGCAGAGCCTCGCGAGCGACCTCCTCGGGCACGCCCTTGACCTCGAACATGATGCGGCCGGGCTTGACGACGGCCACCCACTCCTCGGGGTTACCCTTACCAGAACCCATGCGAGTCTCGGCAGGCTTCTTGGTGATGGGCTTATCGGGGAAGATCGTGATGTAGACACGACCGCCACGCTTCATGTAGCGGGTCATGGCAATACGAGCGGCCTCGATCTGACGGTTGGTGATCCAATGGGCCTCGAGAGCCTGGATACCAAACTCGCCGAAATGCAGCTCGGTATTACCCTTGGCCTGGCCCTTCATGGAGCCACGCTGCACCTTGCGGTGAAGAATACGCTTAGGGGCAAGCACTACTGACCCCTCCTCTCGGAGTTACGACGACGAGGACGGGAAGAGCCCTCGAGTGCAGGGTTGGGAACAGGCTGGCCCGGGAGCTTCTCGCCCAGGTAGATCCAGACCTTCACGCCGCAAGCGCCCATGGTGGTGCTGGCGACAGCCGTGCCGTAGTCGATCTTGGCACGGAGGGTGTGCAGAGGCACGCGACCCTCGCGGTACCACTCACGACGGCCCATCTCGGCACCGCCGAGACGACCGGAGCACTGGATACGGATGCCCTTAGCGCCGGCCTTGCGGGCAGACTGGACAGCCTTGCGCATAGCGCGACGGAAGGCAACGCGGCCCTCGAGCTGCTCGGCGATAGACTGAGCAACGAGGTTGGCGTCGAGCTCGGGGCGCTTAATCTCGACAACGTCGACGGAGAGCTGGCCCTTGGAGACGCCAGCGACCTTCTCGAGCTCGGTGCGGAGGGTATCGATCTCGGCACCCTTCTTACCGATGACAACGCCGGGGCGAGCGGTGAGGATGATGACCTTCACCTTGTCGCCAGCGCGCTCGATCTCGACGCGGGAGACAGCTGCGCGGGAAAGACGCTTCTCGAGGTACTTGCGGATCTCGAGATCGTTACCGAGGGTCTTAGCGTAATCCTTCTCTGCGAACCAGCGGGAGCGCCAGTTCTCGGTGATGCCAAGACGGAAGCCGGTGGGGTAGACTTTCTGACCCATACAGCTTTACGCCTCCTTTCGAGGAGCAACGACGACGGTGATGTGGGAAGTACGCTTCAGAATGCGAGAAGCGGAACCCTTGGCGCGGGGACGGATGCGCTTAAGCGTCGGACCCTCGTCAACATAGGCAGCGGCGACAACCAGGTTGTCGGCACGCAGACCGTTGTTGTTCTCGGCGTTCGCAACGGCGGAACGGAGAACCTTCTCGACATCCACGGCGACGGCGCGGTCGCAGAAGTGGAGGATGTCGAAGGCCTGAGCGACAGGCTTGCGGCGGATCAGATCGACCACCAGGCGGGCCTTGCTGGGGGAAACACGCACGTACTTAGCGACGGCGCGAACCTCGGTGGCCTCAGTTTCAATAGACTTAGTTGCCATTTACGGTTAACCCCCTATTTGGCCTTGTGGCCACGGAACGTACGAGTCGGCGCGAACTCGCCGAGCTTGTGACCAACCATGGACTCGGTAACATACACGGGCACATGCTTGCGGCCGTCGTGGACGGCGATGGTGTGACCAACCATCTCGGGGAAGATGGTAGACGCGCGGGACCAGGTCTTCACGACGTCCTTCTTGCCAGCCTCGTTCATCGCGGTGATACGCGAGAGAAGGCGAGTCTCCACGAACGGGCCCTTTTTGAGACTTCTGCTCATAAGTGCTTTCTCCTAAAACTCGGTATCCGAAATTACTTCTTACGGCGACGAATGATGTGCTGGTTCGAGACCTTCTTCTTCTTGCGCGTACGAAGGCCCTTCGTCGGCTTACCCCAGGGGGTAACGGAGGGACGACCAGAGGTGTGGTTCTTGCCCTCGCCACCGCCGTGCGGGTGGTCGACAGGGTTCATGACGGTACCGCGGACGGTCGGGCGCACGTTCATGTGACGCTTACGGCCGGCCTTGCCGATGACGATGTTGGCGTGATCGGCGTTGCCGACCTCACCGACGGTGGCGCGGCAGGTAACGAGGATGCGGCGCATCTCGGAGGAAGGCATACGGACGATGGCGTACTTGCCCTCCTTACCCATCAGCTGGCAGGAGTTACCGGCGGAACGGGCGATAGCAGCGCCCTTGCCCGGCTGGAACTCGACGGCGTGGATGAGCGTACCGACGGGGATGTCGGCGAGGGGCAGAGCGTTGCCCGGCTTGATGTCGGCGTCAGAACCGGACATGATGGTCTGACCGACCTCGAGGCCCTTGGGGGCCAGGATGTAGCGCTTCTCACCGTCAGCGTAGTGCAGCAGAGCGATGCGAGCGGAACGGTTCGGATCGTACTCGATCGTGGCAACCTTGGCGGGCACGCCGTCCTTGTTGCGCTTGAAGTCGATCACGCGGTAACGACGCTTCACGCCGCCGCCCTGGTGGCGGGTGGTGATGCGGCCGTTGTTGTTACGACCGGCCTTCTTGGGCAGGGGCTCGAGAAGAGACTTCTCGGGCTTGGTGCAGGTGATCTCGGAGAAGTCGGAGATCGTCTGCCAACGCCTACCAGCGGAGGTCGGCTTAAGGTGCTTTACAGCCATTACAATCCCTTTCAATAGGAATCCGTTAGCCATCGCAGACAGGGATTCGAGGTTCTGCCTCGGGTGCGATGACACCGGACGTATACACGGTTCCGGGCGTGTCCATTTTATACGCCCAAAACCTTGAGCTCTCGCCTCCCCTATTTGGGAGGCATGAGCTCACTCAACAGCAGCGAGTCTTAGGCCTGGTTGCCAAAGACCTCGATGGTGTCGCCCTCGGCCAGCGTGACGATGGCCTTCTTCCAAGAACGGGTCTTGCCGGCGACATAGCGCACGCGCTTGGTCTTGGGCTTGACCGTCAGGGTGTTCACGCGAACGACCTTGACGCCGAAGATCTCCTCGACAGCGTCCTTGATCTGATACTTGTTAGCATCCTTGGCGACCTCGAACGTGTACTTGTTCAGCTCCATACCGGAGAAGGAACGCTCGGACACGATCGGACGGATGATGATCTCGTGGGCGGTCATTTATGCAAGCACCTCCCCGAAGTGAGCGGCGATGTCGGCGGGCATCAGCACGGCGTTGTTGTTGACGAGATCGTAGGTGTTGGCCTCGTCGGCGGTGATGATGAACGTCTTGGGAATGTTGCGGAACGACAGGTAGGCGTTGACGTCCTCATCGCGAACGATGATGGTCAGACGCTTGCCCTCAAGACCGAGAGCCTTGAGCATGGCGACGGCAGCCTTGGTGGAAGGCTTCTCGAAGCCGTAGTCGTCGACGAGCACGAGCTCGCCATCGGCCAGCTTGGCGGACAGCGCGGAGCGCATAGCCAGCTTGACCTCCTTGTTGTTCATACGCTTAGCGTAAGAACGGGGCTTGGGGGCGAAGACGACGCCACCGTGACGCCACTGGGCAGCACGGATGGAACCCTGGCGGGCACGGCCGGTGCCCTTCTGACGCCAAGGCTTCTTGCCGCCACCGGAAACCTCAGAGCGACCCTTAGCAGACTGGGTGCCCTGACGCCAAGAGGCCATCTGGCACTTGACGATGTGGTGCATAACGTGGATGTTCGGCTCGATGCCGTACCTGTCTCTTATACACATCTCCGAGCCCACGAGACACTCGCTAAT
>USBX01000060.1 GCA_900552995.1 uncultured Collinsella sp. | reverse complement strand
TGCCTTGCCCGGGCTGCAGCTTGTGGAGGAACCGCTGCTGATCGCCGAGGATTTCGCGTTCTATCAACGCCATTTGCCGGGCGTGTTTTTCCTGCTGGGCACGGGTATGCCAGAGGACCAAGACAACCCGAGTGATTCGGATGGCTGTCCCGCCTATGCCACAAGCGCTCTGCATACCGATAGCATGCTCTTCGACGAGGAAATCCTTCTCAAAGGCCTCGATGTCTACAAACGATTGCTTTTGCTTGACTAAGGCGCAAAGGACTATTTGTTCTAGAAAACACGAACAAACGTACGATATAATAGAGATGTAAGTCTATAGAAACGTTTGACGTTACTAACGTAAGGCGATACTATGATTGCATCGTATAAAGATGAGGATACCGAACGCTTTGCCATGGGTGTGCGGGTCAGGAGGTTCGTGCCCTTTGAGCGTGTTGCGTTGAGGAAGATTCGCCAACTGCAGGTTTGTGCTTCGCTTGATGATCTTCGCGTTCCACCGGGCAACCGCCTGGAAGCTTTGAAGGGCGATCGTGCCGGTCAATATAGCATCCGTGTTAACGAGCGCTATCGGGTCTGTTTTGAGTGGAGACAGGAGATGGCTTGGAATGTCGAAATCGTCGATTATCACAAGTGATGAGACTTCGGCCGATTTGCTGTCGCCGGTGACTCCTGGTGAGCTTCTCAAAGAGGAGTTTCTTGTTCCCATGGGCATTTCTCAATATCGCCTTGCGAAAGAGACTGGGATTCCGGCTCAGCGTATCGGGCAGATTGTCTTGGGAAAACGTCGCGTGACGGCCGACACCGACCTCCGTCTTTGCCGTTATTTTGGCCTGACGGATGGTTATTGGCTGCGCGCTCAGGTGGCGTTTGACCTTGAGGCCGAGAAAAGGCGGATCGAACCGGAACTCGACAAGATCGTTCCTGTTCAGCAGGCTATCGCACTGTAGTGCTCAAAGATGATGGGGGTGGCGCGGCGATGAGGCGACGCCGACAGTCTGCCGTATATAGTCCGGGTGGATGCGGGTGCGGTTTGCTGCTGCTTCCGGTCATCGCTGTGGGCATTGGCGTGATGTTTGTGCTTGCTGGGCTGGCTACGGCGGCACTCGTACTGTTTATCACTGCTATCGGCGTGACGATTTGGCTTTATCGCAGTCGTGAGCAGCGCCGCGCCGACGGTAAGACCAATGTAGGATGGATTGCCTTTTTGGTCATCGCCTACCTGCTGAGCATCAGCTATTTGGCCTTCTTTATCCTGTTGCTTGTGAGCACCTTTACCGGGGAATCCGTCACGGTGGGTTGATGCACTGCCAGCAGACGGTTGCGCAAAGTGCGTTTGCTCGGCGCTTGGACAACTGCATTGGCCGTTTACCGCAACCTTAGCTCTCAGCTAATGAATTCAAGTTCAATCCTTCCTACGATGTGCTGTGTGCCGGCACGGTAGCCGGATCGTAGGAAGGATGCATGATGAAAAAGCTCGAAAACGAAGTGCTGCTGAGCCGTCGCGCTGCACTGGGCGCATTCGCCACCGTCGCCTTGGGGACTGCCGGTCTTCTTGCCGGTTGTGGTAGCGATAAGGCGACCGTCACCGAGGACGCTGGCGATGGCGACAAGAAGGAAGAGGCGAAGAAGGAAGAGCAGTCTACGACTGACCTGGCGGTTGGTGCGACGGTGACCACGACTGCCGGTCTTTCCGTCGTTGTCGATTCCGTCCAGCCCGGCCTCACAAATTATGACGGTTCGACCATGACGGGCATTCACGTCACGTACGTCAACAATGGCGATGAGGGCGCAGATTACAACATCTACGACTGGAAGGGCGAGGACGCCAACGGCGCTCAGCAGAATCAGGGTTACTACAGCGAGGGCTCCGATGAGCTACAGTCTGGTACCCTTGCCGCTGGTGGCTCTGTGGCGGGCAATATCTACTTTGATGGCGATATCAAGAAGGCACTGTATTTTGCCAACATGTTTGATAAGTCTGCCACTGCAAGCTGGGTGTTGGCCTAGCATGTCGCTACCGTTGCGCCGTATGGGAGGTGAAGTCGTATGCCCGATAAAAAGCTGACCGAGGAGTTGCTCAATGAGCTTCTCGACGCGCCAAACATTGATGGCTATATCAAAGAACACGACTTTGCCGCCCCGTCGCTTTCGGGCTACCTGAAGCAGCTACTGTAGGAAAAGGGCTTGGAGCGCTCGCGCGTGGTTCGTATGGCCGATCTCAATGAGACCTTTGGCTATCAGATCTTTACTGGTGCGCGTCACCCGAGTCGCAATAAGGTGCTGCAGATTGCCTTTGCGATGGCGCTGACGCTCAAAGAGACCAACCGTGCGCTGACGGCTGCCGGGGTAAGCGTCCTTAACTGCAAGGATCGCCGTGATGCGATTATCATCTTTTGCATCGATCGCGGGTGTAGCCTCCAAAAGGTCAACGAGGAGCTGTATCGTTTTGGCGAGGAGACGGTGAGTTAGCGGCTGATATCTGAGCCGGTAGAGCTGTCGAACAACGATGCAAACGAGCGGGGCGCGGATGCCATGGGGTGTCTGCGCCCTGCGCTATGATGGAGGCTATGGATACTCAGAGCCCAACATATTCCGATGACGAGCTGACCGCAGCGCTTGCCGAGCACCTGGCGTCGCTCGATCGCGACGACAGCTATCGCGTGGGGCGTGTACTTAAGCGCTCGTCCGTTGAAGCAACCGAGCTCGTGTACTTTGAAGGAACCGGCGGTGGTTCGCTCGGCCCCTTTGTCCGTAAACGCATCGATGCTTCGGCTCAAATCGGCGGGGCATACGAGCGTCTGTTTGCCGCTCAACGGGCGGGCAGACGTTTTGAGCACCTGCCCAGAATCGTCGATTGCCGTCGTGTGGGCGACGAGCTTAACGTGGTTATGGAATATATCGAAGGAGAGACGCTCGGGGTGCTGGTGGACCGTCTGGGAGCCACCCCCGATTATGCACGTGAATTGTATCCTGCCCTTTGCGATGCCGTGGGCGAGCTCCATGCCGGTTTTGCAATGGCGGGGGAGACGTCGGCGCCGGTGATCCATCGCGACCTCAAGCCGTCGAATATCATCGTGACAGGTGCGAGCCGTACGCTCGATGAGGGCCTGACGTTTTCATCGCTGGTGATTATCGACTTGGGGATCGCGCGCGTATGGCGCGATGGCGCCGATGCCGACACCGTCAAGTTTGGCACGCGACCCTATGCGCCGCCCGAGCAGTATGGGTTTGGGCAGACGAGTGTGCGCAGCGACGTCTACGCACTTGGCGCCCTGTTGTTCTTCTGCTTGACGGGAATCGACCCTAAACCAGGGCTCGACATGCGCGAGCAATGCGAGGCGCGTGGCATTCCCACTCCACTTGCCGATGTCATCTGCATGTCGATGGCGCTCGACCCGGCTAAGCGTTTTGCGAGTGCGGAAGCGTTGGGACGGGCGACGCGCGCGGCATACGATCTAAGTCGTCCCGTGCGGCCTCCTGCGCCTGCGCCTGTCCGTACTCCGGCCTCGGAGACGGCGTTGACGCCCCAAGGGCTCCAGAACCCCGCAGGGCTTCCTAGGCCTGCCGCCTCCGCTGCATGCGGTCTGCTCTCTCGCGTTCCGGAGTCTCTGGGGCGCATTTGGAATACGCTTGTCTGCTTCTCGCTACTTGTGTTCTTTGCCGGAAGTCACTTTGCCGTCTTTCACCCCACGGGAGCAAACCAAGGCTACCCGACGTGGCTTCTCATAATCGAGTATTTTTTCTTTGTCGATGGCCTTATGGTGCTTATGCATTTTGCGCTGCTCGATAAGCGCCGTCTTCGTCGGCGATTCGCGCTGCTCGACAGCTATCGCGGCAAGAAACTCGCGAAACTCTGGCTCAAGGCATTGGGCGTGCTGCTCCTGTGCATGATCGTCATAGTCGCGGTTGCCAATGCGACTGGCGTCGTCGATACCTCAGCTACCTAAAAGAAAAGGGCCCCATTGGGGCCCTTTGCAGTTGCACTTAGATGCGGTTCATCTGAGCGGCGACTTTGTTGTACCAGTCCTGCCACGTGGGCGGGCAGTACTTTTTGGCCGCTGCCGGGGTAAGGGTGGAGCCGTAGTTGGCGCCCAGATAGGCAACGTGAGCGGAGATGCCCTCGCTCCAGCTGCCAAAGCTGCGCCAACCGCCGCCACGTGCACTCCAGCCCCAGGCGTTGTAAGAATTGGCGCAATAAGCACCCTTGGTGCTCTCGATGCAGGCGATGGCGGGGGACCAACGGGGGTCGACACCGGTATTCCAAGCGGCGACGGCAAAGTTGTAGCCCTGGCCTGCCATGGGGGAGCCGGCGAGATAATTGTCGATGCGGCTCGTCCACTCATTAATGAACGAATCGTAATCGGAACTACCGGTATTGGAGTTGTTCACCGTGGTGTCTATGGTGGTGTTGGTGTTGGTGGCCTGGCTGCTGGAATTGCCGCCGCTTACGCCCTCGCCCGAGAGCTTCTCGGCGGCAGCGGCCTTATCGGCCTCAAGCTTGGCAAGCTCGGCGGCATTTTCCTGCTCGGCTTTTGCCTGTGCCTCGCTGCGGAGCTGCTGGGCCTGCGCCAGCGCATCCTCGGCGTTTTTCTGCTCTGCCTCAAGCTGTGACTTGGCCTGCTGGAGCTCGGCCTTGTTCTGCTCGAGTTCGGTTTGCATATTATTGAGCTGTTCGATCTCGTCGACGCTCGAGCTCGTGATCTGGTTGGTGTATTTGCAGGTCGTGATGAACTCACCCAGGCTCTGCGCATTGACCAGGAAGCTCACGATGGGATTGGTGCCTTTCTGATACTTGTACAGATCGCGCATGGCGGAGCTTGCCTTGGCCTGCTGCTCGGGAAGTTTAGCCTCGATTTCCTCGATGCTTGCCTCATTGGAGTCAATCTGCTTTTGCAGGTCATCGAGTTTGGTGCGGGCGTCGTTGTAGGCGCTCGTGGCGGCTTCGATCTTCTGCTGGGCTGCGGAAAGCTGGTCCTGCGTTGCCTGCGAGGCGGCATACGCCGCAACGGGGGAGAGCATCGGCGTGGCCGTCAGCGCAACGGCGAGCGCGGCGCTCGTGATGATACGAGCCGGCTTCGACGCAATGAGCGCTGCGGTGCGATGATTCGAATGCTGCATCCAGTCCCTCTGCAATCAATCGTAGGTTATGGTTCGAACGGTATTCTACTACTGCTTTCGACCTCAACTTGAACCTTAAAGGTTCCAAAGGGTCAAGTTGAACTTGAGGCTTTGGCTTTGACCTGCAGTTATGATGAATTGTTGAGAAACCATAGAGTTCAACTTTAACGTTACGGGGGCCTGTCCGAGAGGGCTTTTGTTTATCAAAAGTCGCCTCACGTGGGGAAAGATGCAATCGTGGGCAAGAAATGAGACTTGACGACGTGGATGCCCGGCATGGGCGGCGGAGGAGCGGGCAAACTGCTTCGCCTTGTTTGCCATAGATACGGTGGAGCTTTGGGCGCCGGCGGTTTGGCACGCTAGAATAAATCAGTTGCGCAAAGACCGCCCGTTGTGTGGGCAGTTCATGATAGGAAGTTTCCATGGCATTGCAGTTTACAGAGCGCGAGTTCATTCCCGTGCTGCTCGGTGGCGACATCAACGCCTATTCGGTGGCGCGCGCCTTCTACGAGGAGTACCAAGTCAAGAGTCTGGTCTTTGGCAAGTATCAGACGGGTCCCGCGTACCGCAGCCAGATTATCGACTACACGCCCAACGTGGATATCGACACCATGCCCGTGATGCTCAAAACCGTCAACGGCATTGCCCAAGCGCATGCCGACAAGACGATTGTCCTTGTGGGCTGTGGCGACAACTATGTCGCTCTCGTGGCTCAAGCCAAGGATGCTCATGAGCTGGCGGATAACATCGTCGCTCCCTACGCGCCCTACAGCATGCTCGAGCAGTGCCAGAAGAAGGAGATCTTCTACGAGCTGTGCGAGAAGCATGGCGTGCCCTATCCGCACACGTTTACCTTTACCAAGGCGATGCTTAATGCCCAGGGTGAGGCGCCTGCCGAAGTGCTCGACCAGATCGATTTTCCCTACCCGATGATCCTGAAGCCTTCCGACGGCATCATGTGGTGGCAGCACGAGTTCCTGTCTCTTATACACATCTCCGAGCCCACGAGACACTCGCTAATCTCGT
>USBX01000059.1 GCA_900552995.1 uncultured Collinsella sp. | reverse complement strand
GGCCTGGGCGCTGCAGACCGAGAAGCTCTCGCTCTTGCACCCCGATACCATGCCCGACTTTGACCTCGAGGGCACGCTTGCCGCGCTTGCCGAGGCCGCCGTTGCCAACGGTGCTGCCGAGGATACGGCATCGGGCCGCGACCGCATCGCCATGCGCATCATGGGCATGCTCATGCCGAAGCCTTCGGTTGTAAACGAGGAATTCAACGGCCGCATGGGTGTCAATGAGCCTCGCGCCGCGACCGACTGGTTCTACGGCCTGTGCTGTGACGCCGGTTACGTGCGCCGCGCCGCCATCGCGCGCAACATCAAATGGAGCACCCCCACCAACTGGGGTGACCTGGAGATCACCATCAACCTGTCCAAGCCCGAAAAGGACCCGCGTGATATCGCCGCGGCAGGTGCAGCCAAGAACACGGGCGAGAAGTATCCCGCCTGCCAGCTCTGCATCGAAAACGAAAGCTATCCCGGTCGCTCCGCCGCAGCCGACGGCGGCGCTCACCCCGCACGCCAGAATCTGCGCGTTATCCCCATCCAGCTCGACGGCGAGCGCTGGGGCTTCCAGTACAGCCCGTATGCGTATTTTGACGAGCACTGCATCACGATGAGCTCCGAGCATCGTCCGATGCACATCGACCGCAAGGGCCTGACCTGCCTGCTCGACTTTGTGGACCTGTTCCCGCACTACTTTATTGGCTCCAACGCCGACCTGCCCATCGTGGGCGGCTCGATTCTGTCGCATGACCACTTCCAGGGTGGCGCGCACGAGTTCCCCATGATGCATGCCGCCGAGGTCTCGCAGTTTAGCGTGCCCGGCTTTGACGGCGTTACGGGCGCCGTGTTGCAGTGGCCGCTTTCGGTGCTGCACCTGCGCTCGCACGACCGTGCTCAGTTGCTCGACGCCGCCGAGAAGATTATCCTCGCCTGGCGCGAGTGGACCGATGAGTCGGTGGGCGTCATCGCGCACACGGCCGACGGCGTGGCGCACAACACCGTGACGCCGGTCATCCGCCGCGTCGACTCCCGCGGCAATGCCGGCGGCGAGACCTACGAGGCCTACCTGGCGCTTCGCTGCAACATCACAACCGACGAGCATCCGCTGGGCGTGTTCCATCCGCATGCCGAGTATCACCATATTAAGAAGGAGAACATCGGCCTGATCGAGGTCATGGGCTTGGCCATTTTGCCGCCGCGCCTGGTTCCCGAGCTCGGCGCTGTCCGCGAGCACCTGCTGGCGGCCAAGGTCGATGTCACCTACGACCTTGCCGCCGCGCTCGAGGGCGACGACCTTTGCCGCAGCCACGCCGCATGGGCCGAGGACGTTTTTGCCCGCCGCGCCGACGAGCTTACGGCGGATAACGCCATCGATATCCTGCACGAGGAGGTCGGCGTGGTGTTTGGCCACGTGCTCGACAACGCCGGCGTCTTTAAGTGGGACGAAGCCGGCCGCGCCGCCCAGCAGCGCTTTATTGACTCGCTGTAGAGCACAGACCCGGACGCTCAACGGCAGTCCACACGACATAACCGCCCACACGACAACGGCGCCCGCCGGCAACATCGCCGACGGGCGCCGTTTTTGAGTGTAGCCATTGGGGACGTTCTTAAACGACCAGTCATTAAAGAACGTCCCCAATGACTACCCCAAGTGACAACCACGGCGACGCCGATGTTTTGGCAACGACAGCGAGCGGGCCGCATTTGAGACAAGGTGACGCGAAACGAAAGGGCGCTGACCTTCTGGTCGCGCCCTTGAAGTTGAACGTCAGATTGTCCAAATGCGGCCCGCGCAGCGTCGAGCCGTTACGCGGGTTGGTAAACCCGCGTAACCTTAAAGCTCAGTCACGACAACGTTGTTGTAGATCTCGTCCCAGCGGTCCATGAC
Source organism: uncultured Collinsella sp. (assembly GCA_900552995.1). GTDB lineage: Bacteria > Actinomycetota > Coriobacteriia > Coriobacteriales > Coriobacteriaceae > Collinsella. The sequence continues at coordinate 4,272 of USBX01000059.1, read as the reverse complement.
CAGGTGGCCGGTCTTGGGATCCATGGCGTTGAGCTTGCCGCAGGTATTGGCGGTCTTGAGCACCGTGACATCGTCGGCACCAGCAGCAATGGCATGCGCAAAGCCGGCGATGGTCGAGTCACCGGAACCCGTCGCGTTCACAGCCGCAATCGCGGGCGTCTTGGCGCGGAACGCGCGACCCTCATGGAAGCCCACCGAACCGGCAGCGCCCATCGAAACGACAACCCAGGGAATATCGGCAAAGCGGCCATCGGCGGCAAGCGCCTCGCGCAGGGCATCGACATCATCGGTCGTAAAGGACGTACCCAGCAGGCCGTTAATCTCGGTCAGGTTGGGCTTTACGAGCTCAGGCTTTGCGTCGGACTCCAGCGCGGCCTCCAGCGATGCACCCGAAGTATCGAGCAGCACCTTAGCGCCCGCCTCCTCGGCAATCTTTACGAGCTCGGCGTAGTAGCCGGTGTCCACGCCACGCGGCAGCGAACCCGAAAGCGTCACGACGTCCGCCTTCGCTGCGAGCTCGGCGAACTTGGCCGTAAAGGCCTCGAGCTCGGCCGGGGCGATCTGCGGGCCGCTCTCCAGCAGCTCGGTCTGATTACCCTCGTGCAGAATATTCAGGCAAATGCGCGTCTCACCGGCGATGGGCACAAAGTCGTTCTTGACGCCGTCGGCATCCATAAGCTCGGCCATATAGGCACCCATGTGGCCGCCGAGCAGGCCGGTCGCGAGCACGTCGTCGCCCAACTGCAACAGCACACGGCTCACGTTGAGGCCCTTACCGCCAGCGGTCTTTTCGGGCGTCACACGGTTAACATCGTCGATGATCAGCTTGTCGAGCTGATAGCGCGTATCAATCGACGGGTTCATGGTAACGGTCAGAATCATATTGAACTCCTGTTTCCGGGGCACGGCACGCGCGGCCCCAAACATACGATAGCCTTTTAAAGGATCTCGATCTCAAAGCCGCGGGTGACGGTCTCCCCCGGCTTGGCAACCAGGCAGCCACGCTTGTGCTCCAGAATATCGTCCTCGTCGGAGCAGGTGGACAGACCACCCCACGGTTCAACAGCCACAAAGTCCCCCTCGGGCTTGCTCCACACAATCAGGTACGGCATATCGGGGAACGTCAGGCGCACGCCCTTGTCCTCGGTTTTCTTGGTCAGCGTAACCACGCGGCTCTCGAGCACGTCAAAGATGGTCTCCGCGAAGTCGAAGAGTTCGTGGGTAAGCGGCAGGTTCTGGCCGATCATGGGGTTCTTGCTGCGATGCTCAACATCAATCAGGCCCGTCGAGGGAACGGCAGTACAGAGCTCGGCGGCCTCACGCTGCTCAAAACGAAGCTCATAATCGTCATAGGACTCGCCCTCGTCGAGCGGACACTTAAAGCCGGGGTGACCGCCCACAAAGAACGGCATGTCCTCGGTGCCCTCATTGGTCACCTCATACGACACGGCCACCTTTTCCGAATCGATCGTGTAACGAGCAACGATCTTAAACGGATACGGGTACTGCTCGAGCAACTCGGCATGGTCGGTAGAGCTTAGGCTCAGCGCAACCATGTTGTCGCTCTGCTCCTCGAGCTTCCACTCCTGCTTGCGAGCAAAGCCGTGGCGGGCGAGCTTTACCTCGCGGCCGCCCATGGTCATTGCGTGACCGTCACGAAGGCCGCCGCAAATCGGGAAACAAATGGGCGCCTGGCCAGACCAGACCGCCGGGTCACCCTGCCACAGGTACTCACGGCCGTTGGCCGCAATAGAAGTGAACGACCCGCCCGCCGTGGTCAACGCCACACGAATCAAACCGTTATCAAGAACAAACTCCATAGGAGCCTTCCCTTTCTTACGACAGCCCGCCAAGTCAATAGGGCTGATAGAAAACCGGCCCGCGCCTCCTCACAGAAACGCGAGCCGTCAACGGACTAGTAAATTACGCCGGATACCCGCTAGTCGTGGTATTCGCCGCGATCCCACTTCTCGAGGAACTCGTCAAAGAAGTGCGGGTCAGCCTGAGCCTCGGCGTCGGCCTTATTGCAAGCATCGATCTTGGCGATCAGGGCATCATGCTCGGGGGTCTTCTCGTAGGGCTCCTCCAGGAAGGCAAGCATGATGTCGGCCATCAGGAACTCGCCGGTGATCTTGCCGCCAAAGCCCACGATGTTGGCGTTGAGCTCGCGACGGGCATACAGGGCAGAGGTCATGTCGCGAACCAGGGCGCAGCGGGCGCCGGGAACCTTGTTGACGGCGTTGGTGATGCCGATACCGGTGCCGCACAGGGCCACGCCAAAGTCGGCCTTGCCGCTGGCAACAGCCTCGCCCACGGCCTTACCGTAGATGGGATAGTGCGTACGGGTGTGGCTGTAGGTGCCGCAGTCGAGCACCTTGTAGCCAGCCTGCTCCAGGCGGTCGGCCAGATAGATCTTCTCGTCCGTAACGATATGGTCGCAACCGATTGCGATGGTCTTCTTCATCAGAACGTCCTTTCGTCTGAATTCACAAGTTGAGATAGAAGTTCGAGTTCTCGGTGGCTCTCGTTAGGCCATCTTGTTGAGCATGTCGACACGGATTTGGTGACGGCCGCCGGCGTACTGGGCGCGCAGGAACTCGCGGGCGATCTTCTTGGCGACCTCGGTGCCCACAACGCCCGGGCCCATGGTGACCATGCGCGAGCCGTTATGCTCGCGGGTCATGTAGGCGGAGCGCTCGTCGGAAATGTTGGCGACGACCATGCCCTTGATCTTGACGGCGGCCATATAGGAGCCGACGCCGTACTTATCGAATGCGAAACCCTGGGAATCCTTGTGCTCCAGCAGGTCCTTGGCAACGGCGGTCGCGGAATCGACAAAGTCCGCGGCAGGGGTCTCGGAATAGTCGACGACCTCGTGACCGTCGGCGATGAGCATCTCCTTGATGGACTCCTTCATCGACATACCGTCGGCATCGGAAGCGATTACAACCCTCATGACATCCTCCTTGAGAGATACGCTGGCGCGTAGTTTCTGTTTGGAAGTGTTGAATCGCGATCAGGTCCGGGCATCTGAATGTGCGGTTCTTCACTGTTCATGTTTATTTGAACACATTCGAACATCGACTGCAACAACTATTTGTTTGTCTTTGTTCTTTTTTGAACAAAGACCGTTCACGGATGATTGTTGACCGTTTGGGATCAGGAACGGCCGGGCTTACCACGTATTCAACAAACAAAAAGGCGGCCGAGAACGCATCTCGGCCGCCCTTCGGCGGTATGCCCTGGTATATACAGCTGTTTTAGCTACTCGGACTGCCCTCCCTTTTTGGCGTGCTTGGACGGAGCGCTCAAGAAACGACCCGTCAAATAGTTCGCTGGACCGGAAATATCAATCCCCAGCAACACGTGCCCCAGCCACAAAAACGCCGCGAGCACCAGCAATGGGATAACACACGAGGTCACGATCATCACGATGACGCCTTCGATCAGATCGGTCACCTGTTGCACAATCTCATCGGTCATCTGCTTGGCGCCGCTGGTCACCGACGTGACAAGACCCGAGGCGCCGTCGGCAAGCTGCTCAAGCACGTTCTTGGACTCTGTGGACTCGACCTTTTTCTTGCTTGCCTTGGAGTTATCGCTATCTTCCGCACTCGCAGCGTCAGTCGCCTTTTGCTCAGCCGCTTCGATGCTCACTCGATACGTTTCGTCGACCTTTTGCGACACCCATACACTTGCAGGCACCAACGCCATGCCGATCATGGCGACCACCAGCACGCGCGTCGCCACGCGACGAAGGACGGCGCTGGTGCTCCAGCGTCCGTGAATGCCAAGCGACACCGCGAAGAGTACGAACGAGAACGGGATCAGGATGCCCAGACCAACCGACCACAAAATGGTCAGCAGATATTTCTCGAGGTACAGCACGGCAAGCACGATACCCAAGTTACCCGAAAGCTGCGCGAGCTGCTCGGCAACCGGCGTACCCGTATCACCCGGCAGCGCGGTAATACCCGCAGACAGCGCCACGCACGAGGTCGTGAGCGCCAGTACGTTACCTTTCTTTTGATCGATGACCTCGATGGTGGAATCCCAAGTTTTGGTATCGGCGAAATGCGGACGAGCTACAAAGCCCGACAGCAGCGCCAGTACCACGAGCGCAACGATAAAGCCAATCTGCAGCTTTTTGTTTGCGCACACGACATCGGACAGGCTGGGCTGTAGCTCGGTTACCGTCGTATGCTCAGTTATCTGGACAGGACGCCCATGGGCCATCTCCTGTCTCTTATACACATCTGACGCTGCCGACGA
>USBX01000058.1 GCA_900552995.1 uncultured Collinsella sp. | reverse complement strand
ACGAGATTAGCGAGTGTCTCGTGGGCTCGGAGATGTGTATAAGAGACAGAGACTACTTCATGAACCCGCTTACCAAGGACGCCGACTACACCATCGTCAACGACAACGGCAGCGTCGGCGCATCCGTCAGCGAGATCCAGCCCTTGTTCTTCAAGCCTGGCAAGTCTGGCTGGAGCACCTTTGAGCTGATTCGTGCCTTTGGCAACCGCGGCGAAAATGTCCCCGGCCTTAACGCCAACACCGACGGCGCCTACGCCATCGGCACCGAGCGCAACACCGAGATCAACCTCTTCCAGATTCGTCGCGGCCTTGATCCCCAGGTTGCCACCATCCAGTGGGAGATGCTCTCCCGCGCTGCGTATTCCGTCGCCATCCCGTTGTACTCCGCTCTGATAACTGAGGTCAGCCCGTACTTCAGCGATCAGACCGTCTCCTTCGATCACTGCAAACAGACTGACGTCGTGTACAACGAGGAGCCCGAGAACTCAATCAACTACGTTCTCATGGACATCAGCTCGCTCTGCTTTGAGAACCCTGACACCCTTGGTATCAGCGTCCGTGCCTACCTCGATGCGCTCCAGAATGAGCTCATCGAGCAGAACAAGGAAGTTGACGCCGCCATGCTGGCCGAAACGACCACCGAGGGCCGCACCGCCCTGGCCAACAAGGCCGGCAAGGCTGCTACCGAGAACACCTACGTCAAGTGCAAGGCCCTGCTCCAGGAGATGCGCGCCTATCAGAAGGCCGGAAACTTTGACGAGCCCTTCACTCCGAGCGACCTGAACACCGAGACCAACGGCCTCAAGGTGTCCATCACCTACGCCAAAGACGCTCTTGCCACCGACCCGGTAACCCCGGATCAGCCTGGCACTCCCGAGCAGCCTGGTACTCCTGAGCAGCCCGGTACCCCCGAGCAGCCCGCTAAGCCCGAGCAGCCCACCACCAAGCCCGAGAAGCCTGGCAAGTCGGACACCACAACCACGGTAACCACCAACAAGACGAACACCAAGGGCGGCCTGCCCACCACCGGTGATCGTTTTGATGGCCGCGTGGTGGCTGCATTCGCCATCGCTGGCGTTGCCGTCATCTCCGCGGGCGGTTACTTCCTCTACCGTCGCAATAAGGAGTAACGTCCTAGCTGAGCGGGCAAGGCAGCAATGGCAGCCTCGCCCGCTCAGCCCGCTCTTTTGACCGGCGGGAAACCCGCCTGAAATCTTTTTAAAAAGATTTCCCCGCACACACTTCGCTGTGTTATAGTGCAGCGCAACAGCAACTAGGTTCGACCGCGCCACGGCATCACGAAAGGAGCCACCAACATGAAGAACACGATGAAGTCTCTCAACAACTGGTGGTGGCGTGATGCGAATACGATCAGTCGACAGTGAGTCCCTCACGCCTGTTTTTGCGCTCTAGGTGATTGAAAGGCCTCCGGTTTCGACCGGGGGCCTTTTTTCTATCTCGAGCCCGATCGCATTCGCATCACGCGCCTCCGCTTTTCTCTTGCACTCCCATTCCGAAAGGATTTTCACCATGTCTCAGAACACCACCGCCGCCCAGCCCCGCACCGTCCAGACCGCCGACCGCGGCAAACTCGACGTCCGTGCTCTCGTCCTGCTCGCCATCCTGCTCGCCGCCGGCTTCATCCTCAACTTCACCGTCGGCAAGGCCATCTCGGGCATCTCGGGCGGCATGATCAGCCCCGAGTTCATCATCTCGGCCTTCTGCCTCACCATCCTGGTCGTTCGCCCCAACATCGGCCAGGCGCTCGTCATTGGCCTCATCTCAGCTGCCGTGATCCAGATCACCACCACTTCGCCTTTCGTCGATTTTGCCGCCGAGGGCATCGCCGCCATGCTCATGGCCGGCATCGTCAACGCCGCCGGCAAGAACGGTCAGGTCAAGCCCGCCATCGCCATTGTCGCAACCTTCCTGACCACATTTGTCTCCGGCGTCATCTTCATGGTCATCAAGATGGCCACGCTCGGCGTGGTAGGCGAGCTCGCCGCCGCCATGCTGCCTGTCGTCGCCATGACCGCCGTCTTTAACGCCATTCTGGTCGGCGCCCTCTACCTGCCCATTCAGAAGGCCCTGAAGCTCAACTAACCCGCTCGGCTTTACGAGCCACCCCATCTTGGCGTTCATTCGTCGCTCGCGTACCCAAGTACGCTTCGCTCCTCTTTCACGCCAACCTGAGGCCCCTCGTAAAGCCGTCTCCGTGCTTCACCACCAAAGACTGTCCCAAACGGCTAGCTCTTGGGGACGTTCTTGAACGACTGGTCATTTAAGAGACTGTCCCAAACGACTAGCTTTTGGGGACGTTCTTAAACGACTGGTCATGTAAGAACGTCCCCAATGACTATGAAAGGTATCCATGGAAACGATCATCAACGTCGACGATGTCTCGTTCTCCTATGGCACGCAGACCGAGCAGGCGCTTAGCCACATCTCGCTCAGCGTGAACAAGGGAGATTTCATCGGCATCATCGGGCCCTCGGGCGCCGGCAAGTCCACGCTTGCCGCCTGCCTGTCGGGCGCCGTGCCCCACCACTACACCGGCACGTTCTTTGGGTCCGTCATGGTTGACGGCCACGACACCTGCGAGGCCTCGCTCACCGACGTGTCGCAAATCGTCGGCAGTGTGCTGCAGGATATCGACACGCAGATGGTCGCTTCGGTCGTCGAGGACGAGATGCTCTTTGGCCTCGAGAACTTTGGCGTTCCCCACGACCAGATCGAGCAGCGCGTGAGCGAAACGCTCGAGACCGTCGGCATCAGCGACCTGCGCGACCGCGAGATCGCCACCCTCTCGGGCGGACAGAAGCAAAAGGTAGCCATCGCCGCCATCCTCGCCATGCGTCCGCGCGTCTTGGTTCTCGACGAGCCCACCGCGGCACTCGACCCCGCCAGCTCCACGTTGGTCTTCGAGACGCTGCGTGAGGCAAACCGCGCACTTGGAATTACCATCGTCGTCGTTGAGCAAAAGGTCGCCCTGCTCTCGGAGTACTGCAACCGCGTGCTCGTGCTCAACCATGGCGAAATCGCGCTGCAGGGCGAGCCACACGAGGTCTTCGCGCATACCGACGAGCTCCGTGCCATCGGCGTCGACTGCCCTCGCGTCACGCGTATCTTCAATAGCCTCGAGGCCGATGGCCTGGTAAGCGGTACCCCTTGCTTGAATGTCGATGAGGCCGAGCGCCTGATTTCGGGCATCGTCGACCCCGCACACGCGGCCAGCGAAGCCCAGGCGCCCGCCGGCTCCCCGCATGCACCGTCGTTGCGTCCTCATGCCAAGGACGCCGAACCCGTACTCACCTTCGACCATGTTGAGTTTGCCTATCCCAATGGCGGAGCCGCCGTACACGACCTTAGCCTGACGCTCTATCCTGGCGAGCTCGTGGGCATCGTCGGCCAGAACGGTGCCGGCAAGACCACGCTCACCAAGCTGCTCACAGGCCTGCTTAAGCCCGCCTCGGGCAGCGTGCGCGTCACGGGACTGGATACCGCAGCCGTTCCCACGAGCCGCATCGCTCGCGAGGTCGCGACCCTCTTCCAAAACCCCGACCGCCAGATCTGCAAGGATACCGTACTCGACGAGGTCGCCTTTGGCCTGGAGCTTGGCGGCATCGACCGTGCCGAGGCTCTGCGTCGTGCTCAACTCGTTATCGACCGCTTTGGCCTGCCTGCCGATGAGGCACCTTTCTCACTTTCGCGCGGCCAGCGACAAATGGTGGCGCTTGCCTCCGTCGTAGTGGTTGAGCCCAAGATCGTCGTGCTCGACGAGCCCACGAGCGGCCTTGATTACCGCGAGTGCATGACCGTCATGGAAACGGTGCGCACCATGGCCGAGCGCGGCTGCGCCGTTATCATGGTCTGCCACGATATGGAAGTTGTTTCCGACTTTGCCGAGCGTATCGTAGTAATGGCCGACGGTCGCATCCTCGACCGCGGCCGCACGCACGAGCTATTCTCGAACATCGATCTCATGCGGCGTGCCTACGTGGAGCCTCCCCAGGTTATTGAGCTCTCGCGCCGTCTGGCATCTTCTGTCTCGCCCGCTTTTGCGCAGGTGAGCGAGGTCACCGATGTCGTTCGAATTGCCAAGGAGATGGTCCACCGTGGTTAACGTCATCGACTACATGCCGGGCGATACGCTGCTGCATCGTCTGAATCCCGTCGTCAAACTGGGCCTCGCCGCCGCCATCATCGTCGGCATCTTCTTGTCCGACACCTACGTGGCGCTGCTGGGCTTTTTAGCACTCACCCTTGCGCTGGGTGCCTATGCCGGCGTCGTCGACCGTCTGTTCTCGCTGCTCAAGTTGCTGATTCCGCTCGCGCTTATCATGCTGGTGCTCCAGCTGGCCTTTATGCGCGATGGCAACGTGGTGTGGGGCTTTGTCACCGACACGGGCCTCATCACAGGATCGAAGGCCTGCCTGCGCCTGCTGGGTGTGGCGTTACCACTCATCCTCATGCTCATGGTGACCAAGCTCAACGACCTTGCCAACGCCTGCGTCGAGGTGCTGCACGTGCCGTATCGCTATGCCTTCACCTTTACCACGGCGCTACGCTTTGTGCCGGTGTTTGGTCAGGAGATGAACGCCATCATGGAAGCGCAGACCGCACGCGGCGTCGAGTACGACACCAAGAACCCCATCAAGAAGCTTAAGCTCATGCTGCCACTGTGTGTGCCACTGCTCATCTCGAGCGTGGGCAAGACCGATGCCACAGCCTTGGCGGCAGAACAGCGCGGCTTCTATCTGCGTACGCGCGCCAGCTCGTACAAGCGCTACCCCATCAAGGGCCTGGACATCGCCGTGCTCATCGTCAGCATCGCCCTCATCGCCATCGGCTTCCTCTTCTAGTTCACCACCGACAGCAACCGCCCAACGCAAAAGGCCTCGGCTCGCACCAAACGAGCCGAGGCCTTTACTGTTTCACCAGATAAAACCTACCAAAATAAACCTGTCCCTTTTTGGCGGGTCGGAAGCTAGAGGCGGTAGGGGGCGCCGCTGCGGATGATGGATTCGCGCACCAGGACGTCCATGGCGTCGAGGGTGATCTCGGGCATCTCTCGGTACTTCTGCAGCACCGATAGCTCGGTGCAGGCCAGAATGACGCGGTCGCAGCCGCTACGGGCGAACTCCCACATCACGCGGTCGAACTTATCCATATCGGGCTCACGTCCGGCCTTCACATCATCGTAGATAAGCGACATCACATCGTTCTGACGTTTCTCGCTGGGATAGACGACCTCAACACCCGCAGCCTTACATTCGCGGCCGTAGACGCCCGCGCCCACGGTACCGTCGGTGCCCATGATGCCAATCTTGTGCACCGGCTCGGCCGGCATACTCAGGTTGGGGTCGAACTCGCACTCCCCCATCACCGCACCGGCCAGAGCATAGCGCACCGACTCACGCGGCATGTGGATAATCGGCACCTTCGTAAACGACTGGATCTGGTCGTAAAAGTAGTGCGACGTGTTGCAGGGAATGGCAATGTGCGCACAGCCCAGCGACTCGAGTGCCTGGGCACACTCTTTCATGGTCGCCAGCAGCTTGGCATGCTCGCCGGTCTTAATAGCCAGCGTGCGGTCGGGCATGGTCGACTTGGAGAGCACCACCATGTCGATATGTTCCTGATCGCAAGCAGCAGCCGTATGACGCACCACCTGGTCGTAGTAATACGACGTGGCCTCGGCGCCCATGCCGCCGATAACTCCCAGCTTTTCCATCGCCGCCTCCTTGGTGACGCTTGCGCAATTGCGCGTATCATACCCGCGCCCGCCCGATGTAAACCGGACGGGCGCCGCACTCATCTACTTGTAATACGTCTTGAACAGCTTAAAGTGGCGCAGCTTGGTGTGCCACATGCGCAGCCAGCGGTTAAAGACAAAGTCGCCCTTCATAAACGAAGGGTCGGCGCCCTTGCCTTCCTTGTCCAGGCGATGCACCTTAGCGCGCAGCTCGGAATCCTTGACGTACTTGTCGACGACGCCCATGGGGACGACCATCCACAGCGCCTCGTCCTGCGCCGTCACAAACTCCGGCTCAAACGGGCGGTTGAACACATACTCGTCCACCACATACTTGGCAACGTTAAAGCCGCTGTTGGTGACGTAGTAGCTGTCTCTTATACACATCTCCGAGCCCACGAGACACTCGCTAATCTC
>USBX01000057.1 GCA_900552995.1 uncultured Collinsella sp. | reverse complement strand
TACGAGATTAGCGAGTGTCTCGTGGGCTCGGAGATGTGTATAAGAGACAGCGTTGAGCACCCAGCCGCAGATGCCATGCGCCATAGCCTCGCGATACACAAATGGCCGCATGCCAACGCCCTGCACAATGCCCGTTACATGGATATGCACATGTCGCATGCGACCCTCCTTCGTTGAAGCCTGTCCCTTTATGGCAGGTGCGCTGCGGGAAATCCCGCTACAGCCCCAGGCTCTGCTTGGTGGCGGCGCAGGTGAGCTCGCCGTGCTTAACGCCGCGCAGCCCCAGCAACCGGTCGGCCAGCTCGTAGACACGCTCGCCGCGACCCTTGAGCGCCAGAATCTCCAGGCAGTTGTGGTGGTCCAGATGTACATGCATGGTCGAGACGATCTCGTCGGTGTAGTCGTGCTGCACCTCGTCCAGACGGCGCGTCAGATCGCCGGTATGGTGGTCATAGGTCATGGTGAGCGAACCGATGACCTGCTCGTCGGGCGTGCGCATCTGTTCCTTGGCGATCGAGGCGCGAATCAGATCGCGTACGGCCTCGGATCGGTTAGCCACGTCACCACGGCGCGCGATCTGCTCGTCAAAGCGGCGCAGCAGGTCGTCGGGCGCGGTGACCGAAAAGCGGACCAGCTCGGAGCTGGAGCCGCTGCAGCGGCAGCTCGCATCGTCGTCCACACCGTGATCGTGCGCGTGCTCATGCTCGGCCACGTTACACCAGCTTCACGGAGCCGACGGAGTTGTGATCTGCCTCGATGGCCTCCTCGTAGCCCTCGAGCGCATCGTGCGCCTCGTGCAGCGCAGACATGGCGGCCTCGAGTTTGGCGCCAATGCGCTCCATGTCAAAGTTCTCGGTCGCATGCAGCAGCTGATGGCTCCACTCGTGAGCAAGCTCAATGGTGTCGTCAACCTGTTTGACGCTCATGGCAAGCTGGCTCATGTTCATTCCGACGTCATGCATGGGGAGTCTCCTTTTGTACGGGGCGATATGGTGGTTCAGATTCTACTACGCCCGTCTTGGGCGCCGCCGCATAAGAAAACGGGCGCGAGTCCGTCTGACCCGCACCCGTTCACTGGGGGCTGTTTGTGTCTACCATACTATCCGTGGTCGCACGCCTTGCGTTTGGCACTCCGGCGAGCGGTGTGAAACCGCTCATGGACGGCAGGCAAGTAACAAGCGTATTACAGATGTTTCTCCAGCAGTGCCTGAAGTCTTGCCTTGGGCAAGGCGCCGACCGAGCGGTCGACCTCCTCGCCGTTCTTAAAGACGATCAGCGTGGGGATGCTCATGACGCCAAACTTCATGGCCAGGTCCTGGTTGTCGTCGACGTTGCACTTGGCCACAGCCAGCTTGCCGGCCAGCTCGTCGGCAAGCTCGTCTACGATGGGCGAGAGCGAGCGGCAGGGGCCGCACCACGGGGCCCAAAAATCAACCAGTACGGGCAGGCTATCGTTGACGACAGCGTCGAAGTTCTCGGGGGTAATCTGCTTAATGTCAGCCATGGTGACCTCCATAATGCGACGCGGCTCAGCCGCGTAAAAATCAGTACGACCGTGCTTATACCCAGCGGCTCGCAAAGCAACCACTCGCGGGCGGCTCTTTTATATAATGGTGGGCACGCAAACGATTGGAGAGCGCATGCCCACGTCACAAAGCCAGAAAAAAGAAGCTATCGCTCGGGCGACCGAGCAGGAGCTCGCGTCGCTTGCAGATCGCGGTGTGCGTATCGCGGGCAACGCGTGCTCGCCGATTGTACTGGTCAAAGGCGATTTGGATGAAGCCGAGTGCTCGGGCGGCGAGCTGGCTGCCGGCGCGGATGGCGCCGCGTTGCGCAAGGCGCTCGGCGCCATCGGATATGCCCCCGAGGATTTTTGCGTGCTGGCAAGCGTTGCCGGCGCGGGCGACGGAACGGTCGCGGCGGGCGAGGCCCTGACGTGCGACCTGTTCCGCGAGGCGCTGGAGACCTTGGACCCCGAGGCGGTGCTGCTGCTGGACAACAGTGCGGCCGATGTCATGCGCGAGACCTATGCCGATATGCTTGTGGCGATTGATGACTTTGACACCGCCATGCTCAAGCCCGGCCTGGTCGCCCATGTGCAGGGGCGCCGCGTGCTGGCGCTCGACGGTTTTGAGGCGGCGCTCACCGACAAGGCCGCCAAGCAGCGCATGTGGGCCTACATTAAGCAGCTGACCCCGGCGGCTGCACCGCTGTAGCGAGGCTGGCGGCAGCCCTTACATCACGGCGCGCAGCTCAAACCGGTCGCCGTTAATGCGGAACTGGCAGTTGCCGTTCATGCGCTCGACGGCAAGCTTAATGCTCTTGGTGCCAAAGCCGTGCCCAGTGTGCTGAGCCACGGGCATGCCGTCGACCATGTGCGGCGCACGGCCAAACGTGTTGGAAACCAGCAATAGAAGCTGACCGTCTTCGTAGCGAAGGTCCAGGTCGACAAACCGCTTGCCTTCGGGGGCGGCGCTCGCCGCGGCGATGGCATTGTCCAGGGCGTTCGATACCACACTGAACAGATCGGCATCGCCCACGTGGACGGTTTCGGGCACGGCGGCGCGCAGGTCGGCGGTGATGCCGTGCGCGTTGATGTCTGCGGAAAGCGACGAGAGCGCAATGTTGACCGTTTCGTTGGCGCAGTAGCGGCGCACGGCGGTGCGGTCGTTGGTCTCGCAGAGCGCGTCGATGCGCTCGAGCGCCTCATCGGTGTGACCCTCTTCGATCAGGGCCGCTAGACCGCGCAGGTAGTGGCGCATGTCGTGACGAAGAATCGAGAGCTCGCGTCCGGACTGGCGCCAGGCTTCGAGCTCTTTGATGGCCGCGCTGTCGCGGGTCGCGAGCATCCAGCGCTCGCGCTCGGCGATTTCCTTTGCCTCGTATTCGCGAAGGTAGACGGCAAGAAACATAAGGTAGAAGGCGCAGAGGGCGAACGCCAAAAACTCAACGGTTACCACCGAGCCCGAGTGGAAGAGCGTGGTGTAGACGTTGGTGGCGTAGTCGAAGATGTAGTAGACGAGCGGCAGGATGAGCAGAATTTCCAGCTCGGTGGGGCTTTTGATCGCCAGGCGGGGGCCAATGTCGCTTGCCCAATGCAACAAGACGGCAAAGACGCCGAGCGTGGTGATGATGCGCGCCGCGTAGTACGCGACCTGCGAATCGGTGGCGGCGAATGCGGCGATGCCCATCCAGTTGCTAAACTGGCAGCTCAGGTAGGCACTGGTAACGCCCAGGATGGCGAGCAGCGGACTCAGGCGATAGCGTACGCACAGGTAGACGACAAGCGGCAGATGCACGACGAGCGGATAGGCCTGACGGGCGAAAAGCTCGCCGCCGACGGCATTGGCGAGGCCGAATGCGCATCCGGTTGCGGCGCCGACCCCCACCAGCTCGAGCGAATGGCGGCCGTTGATCTCGACACCGCACAGAGCCGCCGAGGCAAAGACGCCAAAGAGCAACGTCGTCGCATGGTGGATTGCCCAAAGTACCAGTTCTGCCGAGGAAAGCATCAGCGTCTCCCGCCCTCGAACCGCACCGAAAAGTAGGCGTCTTGGAATCCCTGCTTGCAGCTGCGCGCGAGCGGTATGCACGCGCCCGAGCGCATGACGATTTCCGTGCGATTGAAGTGGTCGATGTTGCGCAGATTGACCTGGTAGCTGCGGTGGCACTTAAAGAAGGTCGCGTTTTGGGCCAGCCGGTCCTCGATGCTGCGGAACGGCTCGAGCGCCTCGATATCGCGGCCATCGCGCAGGTGGAAGATCACGTGCTTGTTGCGAGCCTCGGCATATTCGATATCGGATAGGCGCAGGGCATGGTAACCAAAGGACGTCTTGATGACGAGCTCGTCGGTCGCTGCCGGACGCAGGCTCGACAGCTCGTCGAGCAGTTGCGCCACGCGCTCGTAGGCCACGGGTTTGAGCAGGTAGTCGAAGGCGCGGACCTCGTAGGACTCAAGCGCGAACTCGGGCGATGAGGTCAGAAACACCAAGCGCACGGCGGTATCGGATTGGCGCAGCTCGCGGGCGGTATCCATGCCGTTGACGAGCGGCATGATCATGTCGAGCATGATAATGTCGGCGCGCGATGCGGCATGGCGTGCCAGCAGGTCCTCGCCGCGCGTAACGAGTGCAACATCGACCGCCGTACCCGTCTCGGCCGACCAGCGGTTGATCATGCGGTGCAGGTTATCTAGAAAGGCGACGTCGTCGTCGCAGGCGATGATTTTGAGCATATTGGGCCCCCTTAGTACCTCGATTTTGCCACATCGTGCACGCGCCACTCGCGGGGGTGCGTTCCATTTGCGCCCCACGGTACGCAACTCGCGCCGAGCGGCGGGGTGTCAGTTTTGGTGACCTCACAATACTCCATGGATACACATATCAATCGATGCCGGCGGTCGGACGGGGAATCAGACCGACCGCCGGCGCCAAGCATCAGCAGCGCACGGTTCGTGGCCACGCCTTGGCTGCAATCGAGATTCCGACTGCGCCCCTTGAGCCAGGACAAAACGGGCTGCTCGAATCATGGGGCGGGTCCATTTTCAACTATCCTCAGCTTGCCAGTTCGAAAATGGACCCGCCCCATGATTGAATCTTTATTTCAACTTTACACCTAGGTTTACAGCTGTCTTGTCAGCTGTAAACCTAGGTGTCATACTAAAGCCCCAAGATTCGCCAAAAGAGAGGGGCCTTGATGGCGCAGAGCGCGAACATGGATGCGTCGGAGCTTGCACGCGATATCGCGGCCGGCCTAGCATCGGCAACGACGGCAACGGAGCGCGCGGCACTGGTGCCCGCAGAGCTTGTCGAGGCCATTCAGCAACTAAAAACCCAACGTGACGCGGTGATCCTGGCGCACTACTATGTGGCGCCCGAGGTCCAAGCCGTTGCCGATTACGTCGGCGACAGCTTCTACCTGGCAAAGCTCGCCAAGAGCCTGCCGCAGCAGACTATCGTGCTGTGCGGCGTGGAGTTTATGGGCGAGAGCGCCAAGCTGCTCAATCCCACCAAGACGGTGCTGTTGCCCGAGCCGGGCGCGGACTGTCCCATGGCGCACATGGTCAAGCGCGAGACGGTCGATGCGGCGCGCGCCGAGTACGGCGACGACCTAGCTGTCGTCTGCTACGTCAACTCGACGGTCGAAATCAAGAGCTGGAGTGACGTGTGCGTTACCAGCTCTAACGCCGTCAAGATCGTCTCCGAGCTGCCACAGCAGCACATCTTGTTCATTCCCGACCAGAACCTGGGCCGCTTTGTGGCCGAGCAGGTGCCCCAAAAGCACGTCATCCTCAACAACGGCTACTGCCCGCGTCATCACATCATTACCGTCGAGCAGATCGTCGACGCGCAGGAGGCCCACCCCGACGCGCTCGTGCTGGCGCACCCCGAGTGCAAGGCCGACGTCCTGGCCGAGGCCGACTACATCGGCTCTACTGCCGGCATCATCAAATATGCCGAGGAGTCGGACGCGAGCGAGTTCATCATCGTGACGGTCCGCGGCGTGCTCTACGAACTTGAGCGCCGCTGCCAGGGCACCGGCAAGAAGTTCTACTTCCCTGCGGTGCAGACCACCTGTGTCAACATGGATCTCATCACGCTCGAAAAGCTCGTGCGCTGCCTGGAGACGGGCGAGGGCGAGGTGCAGATTGGCGTGTCGGACGAGGCCGCCGATCAGGCCAAGCTCACGCTCGACCGCATGCTCGAGTACGCGGCGCGCTAAGCCAATGTGACATGAGGGACCATCCCTTATGCCACATTACAAGGGAGAGGATTCCTGTGGAAACCAAACAATACCCCGATATGGAGTGTGACGTTGTCATTGCCGGTTGCGGCGTGGCAGGCCTGTATGCGGCTCTCAATCTGCCGACGAGCACGCGCGTGATCATGCTCTCCAAGGGCGCTGTCGACGAGTGCGACTCGATGCTCGCGCAGGGCGGCATCTGCGTACTGCCCGAGGGTTCTGACTACGATGCCTTCTTTGAGGACACCATGCACGCCGGTCATTACGAGAACCGCCGCGAGAGTGTTGACATCATGATTCGCTCGAGCCGTTCGGTCATCAACGACCTGCTGGCCATGGGCGTGGACTTTGAGCGCAAGGCCGACGGCAGCCTCGACTTTACCCGCGAGGGCGCACACAGCCGCCCGCGCATCGCCTTCCATGCCGATATTACGGGCAAGGAGATTACGACCAAGCTGCTCCAGGCTGTCCGCAAGCTGGACAACGTGCAGATTCTCGAACACGTTGCCATGACCCTGTCTCTTATACACATCTGACGCTGCCGACGATAAGGCTCGTGTAGAT
>USBX01000056.1 GCA_900552995.1 uncultured Collinsella sp. | reverse complement strand
GAGCCCGGCCGTACGGCGACGGTGAGCATCCTGGCCGTTCCGTGCCATCGAGACGAGATCCCGGCGCACGATATCGCGGCGGCGCTGGCCACGCGCTTTAGTGTGCCGGTAGTTGCAAGCACAGGTTTTCATGTCGAGCAGGCGAGCACGGATGACCTGCAGCGCGTGCTCGATACCACCAAGGAGCTCATCGCCGCGCTCGAGGAAGCCGCAGCCCGCATTCTGCGCGCCGGCTGGGATGAGGGCGGTGCGGGCGCCGAGGTCGTGGCGGTCGATGCCGCGACCGGCGAGGCGCTCGGCCCCGTCGATCGCATCGAGGCCCATGCCGGTGAGGGCATCCTGCATCAGGCATTTCTGACGCTTCTGGTCGAGGGACAGGGCGAAGACGCGCGCCTGCTGCTCTGCCGCCGCAGCCCGCTCAAGCGCCTGTGGGGCGGCGTGCTGGCCGACGGCTGCGCCGGGCATCCGCTCCCTGGGGAAGACGTCGCCGTCGCGACGGCGCGTCGCATCAACGAAGAGCTCGGCATCACGCGCGCATCCGACCAGCTCAAGCACCTCGGTCACGTGACCTACCGCGAGGACCACGGCGACGGTCGCTGCGAGTGCGAATGGTGCGAGGTCTACCTTGTTCATGTTGAGCCGGGCGAGCTGCATATCAACCAAGAGGAGATCTCGGAAGTGCGCCGCGTGGCCCCGTCCGAGCTCAAAGGCTACCTGCAGGGTCACCCTGAGCAGCTGGCCCCCTGGCTCCGCGAGGCTCTGGAGGTCCCCTCCATCCGCGCAGCCCTCGCTATGTGAAAAAAGACAGTTCCTTTGCCATATCCAAACCGTCACAGCATTCGATGAAAATCTCGAAATCGAGGAAAAGCGTCGAATGTTGTGACGGTTTTTGTCCAGGGGATCGCTTCTCATCCAAAAATCCCGCTTGACTGTATTGCCGCAACACAGCGCAACGTAAGGGGTGTCCGATAACGGGCGCCCCTTTTTAAGTGGCAACGTGGCTGCGAATCCGGAGCGCCCCCAACAAGAAAGGTGGGGAGATGGAAGCGGAAAAGAAGGCGTTTAAGATCACCAAGCGTGAAATTGGCTTTGTGCTGGGTATCGTTGTCTTTTTGCTGGTGAAGTTTCTTCCTTTGGCGGAGCTGAGCTCGACGGTCGAGCTCACGGTCGGCGGTCAGACCTGTCTGGCACTGACGCTCGCCACGGTGGTGTTCTGGGCATGTGGCGTGGCACAGCCGGGCTTTGTGGGCCTGCTCTACTGCGCGCTGCTCGTCCTGTTTAAGGTGTGCGTGGACGACACGGGCGCCGCGAGCATCTCGGCGACGGTCGCCTCCACGTTTAGCTCGTGGACTAAGGCCACCATGTGGCTCGTCATCGGCGCCTACCTCATCGCCAGCGCGGTCAAGGAGTCGGGCCTGGGCGAGCGCATCGCCTATGCGTTCATGCTCAAGTTCGTGCGCGATGCCAAGTCGCTCATCATCTCGATTTTCGCGCTCACCTTTGTGCTGTCGCTGCTGATCCCGCATCCGTTCCCCCGTGCCTTTCTCATCCTCGCCGTCGTCTCGGTAATCGCCGAGTCCGCCGGCTACGGTGACGACGACCGCGGCAAGCTCGGCTTCCTCGTGTTTGCCGCTGCCGCCCCGGGCTCCATGTTCTTCCTGACGGGCGACTCCACGCTCAACCCGCTCGTTGCGCAGTACAGCGCCGAGGCCGGCGGCATGAGCCCGTCCTTTGTCGACTGGTTCCTGTACATGAGCGTGCCTATGCTGGTCGCGCTGCTGTGCACCCTGTTCCTGGGCCTTTTCCTCTTTAAGCCCAGCAAGGAGCTCGTCTACGATCGCGAGCAGATCGTGGCCAAGCAGGCTGCGCTCGGCAAGCTCTCCGTCAAGGAGATCCGCACCATCGTGTGGCTTGTCATCGCCATCGCGCTGTGGCTCACCGTCTCGGGCGATTACATCGGCTGGGTGACACTTGCCATCGGCGTCGCGCTCGCCATGCCCATCATCGGTGAGGTCCTCACTCCCGCCAGCTGGAACGCTGTCGACATCAAGTCTCTCATGTTCCTGACGGCCGCCATGGCCGTGGGCTCTGTGGGCGGTGCCACCGGCATGAACGCCTGGATCGCCGATGTCGTGCTTCCCAGCTCCGTGCCCGAGAACATCTTCCTGTTCGCCCTGCTTGTCGCCGCGCTCTCCATGATCATCCACATGTTCATGGGCTCGGTCATGGCCGTGCTCGGCGTGTGCGTGCCGGCGTTCATCAGCTTCGCGGCTGGCTCCAGCGTGAGCCCGCTCGCCGTGGCACTCATCGTCTTCACGTCCATCAACATCCACTACATCCTGCCGTTCCATAACCTGCCGATCCTTATCGGCGAGGGCAAGGACGCCGGCGGCTACACCTCCAAAGAGGCCATGCGCATGGGCATTCCCCTCACCGCGGTCGTCTTTATCGTCGTACTGGTCGAGGCCGCCTGGTTCCACCTCTTTGGCCTGATGTAAGCGGTCGAGTGCTTGGGCTGTAAGCAGCCGAACGCTTGAGCTGCGAGTGGCCGAGCGCTCTATCTATGAGCGCCGCGGCCCCGCTATGTTACCCAGTCCGGCGGTGCACCGCCGCCGGGCGCTCTCCCGAAAGGAACACTTCATGTCCACCACCGATGCTTCCCAGATCCATGATCTGCGTTCTGCGCTCGACTTTTTGCGCGAGATGCCTGGCCAGCTGCTCGAGACCGACACCCAGGTCGATCCGGACGCCGAGGTCTCGGGCGTCTATCGCCACGTCGGTGCCGGCGGCACCGTTATGCGTCCGACCAAAGAGGGTCCGGCGATGGTCTTCAACAACGTCAAGGGCTTTGACGACGCCAAGGTCTGCATCGGCATGCTTGCCAGCCGCAAGCGCGTTGCCGCCCTGCTCGACCTGGACGAGGAGCACCTGGGCCTCGAGATCGGTAAGCGCTTCGAGAACCTGATCGCGCCCGAGCAGATCGCCGAGGGTGCGCACGTCGACTGTCAGGAGGTCGTGTACAAGGCGACCGACGAGGGCTTTGACCTGCGCAAGATCGTCCCCGCTCCCACCAACACGCCCGTCGACGGCGGCCCCTACATCACCATGGGTCTCGCCTATGGCACGAGTCCCGACGGCTCCCAGTCCGACGTGACCATCCACCGCTTCTCCTGCGTCGACAAGGACAAGCTCGCCATGTGGATTACCCCGGGCAGCCGTCACCTGGGCGCGTTCTTTGACGAGTACTGCCAGCGCGGCGAGGACATGCCCATCTCCATCTCCATCGGCCTGGACCCCGCCGTGTACATGTGCTGCGGCTTCGAGGCTCCCACCACGCCGCTCGGCTTCAACGAGCTGCAGATCGCCGGCGCCCTGCGCGGCCACGCCGTCGAGCTTGCCGACTGCGTCACCGTTCCGCAGAAGTGCATCGCCAATGCCGAGTACGTGCTCGAGGGCTACCTCATGCACGACGAGACCATCAACGAGGATGTCAACGGCCACGGCTACGCCATGCCCGAGTTCCCCGGCTACACCGGTGGCGCCAAGGTCTGCCCGGTGATCAAGATCACCGCCGTCACCACGCGCGTCAATCCCATCATGGAGAGCTGTATCGGTCCTTCGCACGAGCACGTTTCCATGGCGGGCATCCCCACCGAGGCTTCCATCTACAAGATGGTCGAGACCGCCATCCCGGGCCGCCTGCTCAATGTTCACGCTGCCCCCTGCGGCGGCGGCAAGTTCGTTGCCATCATGCAGTTCAAGAAGTCGAGCAAAAATGACGAGGGCCGTCAGCGCAACGCCGCCATGCTCGCCTTCTCGGCATTCTCCGAGCTCAAGCACGTCATCCTTGTTGACGAGGATGTCAACATCTTCGATATGAGCGACGTGATGTGGGCCATGACCACGCGCTTCCAGGCCGACGTGGACCTCATCACCATCCCCGGCTGCCACTGCCACGTGCTTGACCCGTCCAACGACCCTGCGTTCGATCCTTCGATCCGCGAGCACGGCATCGCCTGCAAGGCCATCTTCGACTGCACGGTTCCGTTCGACCTCAAGAAGAACTTCATCCGCTCGCAGTTCATGGAGATCGACAAGGACAAGTGGGCCGCGGAGCTCGCTTTCTAGTAAGTAACCCTACCGAGTAACTAAGTAAGGAGCCGTCATGCCTGAGTCTTCTGTCCGTCCCCGTCGCATTGTCGTTGGCGTTTCGGGCGCCAGCGGTGCCGCGCTGGGTCTTGAGTGCCTCAAATGCCTGCGTCAGGCCGGTGCCGAGTCGGCGCTTGTCGTCACGCGCGGGGGAGAGATCACCATCGAGCAGGAGCTCGGCATGACGCTCGACGAGTTTGCCGCGCACGCCGATGTGGTCTACGACAATAAAAATATCGGCGCCGCCATCGCAAGCGGTACCTATCCGGTTGACGGCATGATTGTGGCCCCTTGCTCCATGAAGACGCTCGCCGGCATCGCGAGCGGCTACAGCGAAAACCTGTTGCTGCGTGCGGCCGATGTGCAGATGAAAGAGCAGCGCCGCCTGGTGCTCATGGTGCGCGAGACGCCCTTCAGCGCCATTCACGTCGATAACATGGCGCGCCTGGCGCGCGTGCCCGGCATCATGCTCATGCCGCCTATGCTCACGTTTTACAACGGCCCCGCCACGCTCGATGACGCGGTGCATCACATCGCCGCCAAGGCGCTCGAGGCCGTCGGCGTGTCATGTGCAAACTATAAGCGCTGGTCGTAGGTGTCTTTAGGGTAGGATACGAGTAGTGTTTGAGCCCGCTGCCCCTGTGGGCGGCGGGCTTTTCGTGTCAAAGGGTGTGTCGGGAGGACCTATGCAGACGGGCATGTATGCGATTAGCGAGATGGCGAGCTTGTTTAATGTTTCGCGCCAAACGCTCATCTACTACGACAAGATCGGTCTGTTTAAGCCCGCCGTGGTTAACGAAAAAGGCTACCGTTTCTATTCGCCCATGCAGATCCCGCTCATGCGTCTGATCTGCATGCTGCGCGACCTGGGGCTCGAACTCGACGAGATTGACCGCCTGACCTCGACGTTCGACATCGGAGAGATGACCGATCACCTGCGCTCGCGGGTGCAGGCGCTCGATGAGCAGATTGCCGGGCTCAAAGCCGAGCGTTCGAGCGTGCAGGAGCGTCTGAGCTTTTACGACGAGGCGGTTTACTGGCGCGAGCGCGAGGGTAGGCCGGAGCTCAAGCAATTCGAGCGCCGCTACGTGGTCTTTGAGGAGTTTCCGGGCGATATCGAGCGCGGCCGCTCGATGCTCCATCCCACGCTCATGCGGGCCATCCTGCGCATGCGTGCGTTGACGGGCACGCGCCCTATGCGCGGCTGGGGTGCCATGCTGCGTCGCGAGGCGCTGCATTCCGACGATCCCATCGCCGGCGCTGGCTCCTTTGCCGTGCTGCCGCGCGGTGCCGAGGAGCTGCTGCCGAGCGACGCTGCCGAGCTGGCAGAGATCGGCATCGAAGTGCTGCCCGAGGGCACGTATCTGTGCATGAGCCGCTGGGGCATGCCGTATGAGCCCGAGGGCATCCGCGCCATCGTGGCTTGCATGGACAAGCACGCGCTCCAGCCCATCGGCAACGCTTTCGACTTTTGCTACCTCGACACCACGAGCTACGACGAGTCCCATCAAGAGGACTTCTGCTGCATCCAAATCCCCGTCGCCCTTCAGATGTGACAAAGGGACAGTCTCTCTGTCACATCCACGCCCATTTCTTAGAAACTTGCAAAATCTGCAAGTTTCTAAGGTGGCATCTTATAAACTTGCGAAATTTGCAAGTTTATAAGTTTTCACGTCTGGCCGTGTGACAAAGGGATAGTCCCTTTATCACATTCCATGCGAGCCGCCGTGCCATCTGGGGGTATAAGGCTGGCAAGTGTTTATTTGCGAGGCCAAGGGGGCGCCCCGTATGGATATCGATAACTTTGAATGGTGGTATAGCGAGGGCGAGGCTCCGGACGAAGAGTGGGACGAGACCGCGTCGCGTGACGTGTCGAGCGACGAGGACGAGGCCGGCAACGATGCTGCTGTCGAGACGGACGCCGCTTCCGACTCCGCCGAGCCCCTGACCTTTGAACAGGCTTGGGCCCAGGCCGAGGCCGACGAGGCAAAGGCCGATGCCACGGCCACGCTGGGTGAGCCAGCCGACATGTCCATCTCGCCGGCCAAGACCCCGCAGCCGCGCCATAACATCGACCCCGGCAGCACGGCATCCTTCAGCATACTCGACGTGCCCGCGCAGGGTGCCCAGGCGCCCGCCCCCACGCATCGCCCCAACCTGGCTC
>USBX01000055.1 GCA_900552995.1 uncultured Collinsella sp. | reverse complement strand
CGAGATTAGCGAGTGTCTCGTGGGCTCGGAGATGTGTATAAGAGACAGGTTGGAAACGTAACACACAACGTTCTGATTGAGAGGGCTCATGCATATTCCCGATAATTATCTGTCCCCGCAGACCGATGCCGTTATGGCGGTGGCGATGGTCCCCGTTTGGGTCCATTGCATCAAAAAGGTACGCGCCACGCTCGATCGCGAGCATATGGCTTTCCTGGGCATCTGCGCCGCGTTCTCCTTCCTGCTCATGATGTTCAACGTGCCGCTGCCTGGCGGCACCACTGGTCACGCTGTTGGTGGCGCGCTCATCGCGCTGCTGCTAGGCCCCGAGGCTGCTGCCATTGCAGTCTCGGTCGCACTCGCACTGCAGGCGCTGCTGTTTGGCGACGGCGGCATCCTGTCCTTTGGCGCCAACTGCTTTAACATGGCTTTCGTGCTGCCGTTTGCCGCTGCTATCGTATTCCGTGCGCTCAACAGCCGTTTGCACGACAAGAGCTGGGGCACCTCGGTTTCGGCCATCGTAAGCGGCTGGGTCGGCCTGTGCCTGGCGGCCCTGTGCGCGGCGGTCGAGTTTGGTATTCAGCCCATGCTCTTTACTAACGCTTCGGGCGCGCCGTTGTACTGCCCCTTCCCGCTGTCCATTGCCATTCCGGCCATGATGATTCCGCATATGTTGGTTGCCGGCGTGGTCGAGGGCGTGGCGACGGCCGCCATCTACGGTTTCATTAAGAAGACGGCGCCGAGCGTTATCGTCGGGCCCGAGGCCGTCGATGGCCAGCTTGCTGCCGAGGGCACTGCTGCCAAGAAGACCTCGCTGATCCCCACGCTCATCCTGGTCGCCGTGCTTGTCGTGGCCACGCCGCTGGGCCTGTTGGCCACGGGTGACGCCTGGGGCGAGTGGGACGCTGAGGGCGCCGCGACCGCCGTCCAGGAGGCTGGCGACGACAGCCTGCAGGCTTCGGTCGGCCTTGACACCCCGACCTTTGCCGACGCTCTGCCCACGGGCGATTATCTGCAGGCCTATTCCGAGGAGCAGGGCCTTGGCTTTGCCGGTCAGGCTGCCATGTATATCCTGTCCGGCGTGATTGGCGTGGCGGTGCTCACCATCGCATTCCGTCTGATCTCGCTGACGGTCAAGGAAAGCGGTGCTCATGGCAATAGCCGAGCTGCCTAGCTGGCTTGCGGTCGAGCAGCGTTACGAGCCCGCGGGGGCTCGGCATCGTGTAATGCAAAAGAATGTCCTGCACCTGGCGAGCCTGCTTGAGCGGGTTCGCCTGGGTGGAGGCGCGAACGAGGGCGGGTCGATGGTCGACCGCGCCCTTTCTTGCGTTTCGGCTCCGGTGCGCCTGGTGGGGATGTTCGTCTGCGTTCTGTGCGTGTGCCTGACGCAGAGCCCGCTGTACCTCATGTTGATGGCGGCGACCGCGTTGGTGCTGGTCGCGGTGCGCCCTGTACGCGGGCTGCGCGCGACCTTTGTGCCGGCGTTGGCTACCGCGGGGTTTGCCGTGGTTCTGGCACTACCTGCCCTGCTGCTGGGCGCTTCCGCTACGGACGCCATGCTCAAAATTGCGCTCAAGACGTTCATTAACGTGTCGTTCGTGCTGGGCGTTTCGTGGACACTCACCTGGAGTCGCATGTCGGCGGCGCTTAAGATGCTGCGCCTGCCCGACGAGGTCATCTTTACCTTTGATATGGCACTCAAGCATATCGAGGTGCTGGGACGCACGGCGCACGATCTGTGCGAATCGGTCATGCTGCGCAGCGTTGGCCGTGCGCCTGAGGGGTTTTCGCGTACCGATTCGATCGCGGGTATCATGGGCATGACCTTTATAAAGGCGATGGAGTGCAGCCACGCGATGGACGAGGCTATGCTCTGCCGCGGCTTTGCCGGTGCGTACCCGGCGCCCGGGCGGAGCGGCTTTGGCTGGCGCGACGCGGTTTATGCGGCCGTCGTGGTGCTGCTCGCCGTGTTGTGCGCGGTGCTGTAGCGCGGGCGGCCGAGCCGTCGATATGGATAGGGAAGGGCGACATTTTGACGATCGATATGAATAGTGCGGCGGGCACGAACGGTGCGGGCGGCGCCGAGGTCGCGCCGCTCATCGAGCTGCGCGACGTGGTGTTCTCCTATGCTGGGCATACGGTTGTCGATGGTGTGTCGCTGCAGGTCGATCGTGGTGAACTCGTTGCCCTACTCGGTCCCAACGGCTGCGGTAAGACGACGATTATGCGCCTTATCAACGGTCTTGAACTAGCGGACGCGGGTGCGTACCTGTTTGACGGGCACGTGATCGATGCGGCATATCTCAAGGATTCCGCAGCCACTCAGCGTTTTCATCAGCGCGTGGGCTTTGTGTTCCAGAATGCCGACGCCCAGCTGTTCTGCGCTACGGTGGGCGAGGAAGTTGCTTTTGGCCCCGCGCAGATGGGGCTGCCGACAGACGAGCTCGAGCGCCGCGTCCGCGATGCTATGGAGCTGTTCCAGGTTGCCGATCTGGTCGATGCCTCGCCCTATCAGCTTTCGGGCGGGCAAAAGAAGCGCGTTGCGCTGGCTGCGGTCGTGTCGATGAACCCCGATATCCTAGTGCTCGATGAGCCCACCAACGGGCTCGATGAGGACTCGTGCGACATCGTAGTCAACTTTTTGCTGGCCTACGTTGCTGCCGGTAAGACGGTTTTGATGAGTACGCACCATCAAGATTTGGTGCGCCGCTTGGGGGCCCGTGCCATCTATATCGATCGATATCACCATGTGGTCGAGGCGCCTTCGCCGTCGTATGGAACCGAGAGCGGTGCTGCGGAATAGTTGCTGCGTAGAGGATGCGTAGCCGCCCGCGCGGCTTTGCCGTGATGGTATAGTTATCCAGGTTTTTTATGGGGGTGGCTATGCCAAGCTGGAACATTCATATCGCTCAAACGGAGCGCTTGCTGACACGTGCTAGCGTGCTTGCCGATAGCGTGCGCGACCGCAATGCCTTTTTGTTTGGCTGCGTGGTTCCGGACATCTTTGTGGGCTACATGGTTCCCGGCATTGCCGATCCCATCCCGTACCGCATCACGCACTTTGCTAAGCCCGAGCCTATCCCCAAACCACGCGAGCACGAGTTCTGGGATACCTATGTGACGCCGCTGCTTAAAGGCGCACCCGCGGGCGAACCTGCTGAGGCTACCTCGATTGTCGAGGAGCGCGAGCGACTGAACCGCGTGCACTATCCTCAGCGCTACAGGGATGCCGAGCCGGTTGTCGGTCCAGGCGCCTGTGAGTTCTCGCTTGCGTCCGAAGATGTGGCGCAGTCGCTGCTCGATTTAACGCTGGGCGTCTGGTCGCATCTGGTGGCCGATACCGTATGGAATACGCGCGTGAATCAGTACCTGGAGGCGCACGGCGGCAAGCCGTGCGAGGAATTCCGCATTAAAAAGCAAGGTGACTTTGACTGGTTTGGCAAGACGCTGGGCATTGTTTCGATTCCGCGCGCGACCGATCGCCTGTATACTGCGGCGACGCGTTTTGGGCAGTATCCCATCCATAAGGAGTATGTGCTCAAGACCATCGGCGTTATGCACGAGATTGTACGCGAAAACCCCGGCGAGTCCGATCATCCGCCGTATCGCCTGCTAACCGAGGAGTTTTTCGATACAACGTTTACCGAGGTCATCGAGCTAACCGAGGCGGGATTTGCAGCTCGCGTTGCTGCTTCTGACGTTCCCGCAGTCCCCCTGATCGCTAGCTGCTAGCCGGCCGGCTTAACGGTGAACAGTTCATCCCAATTGACCAACAGCTTCCGTCGCAGGGCATCTTCGGTGGTACGCTCGACATCGGAAAGGTTCGCGACTGAACACAAATCGATGATGCGGCATACGAAGACGGTCTAAAAAAGGGCCCGGAAGGCAAAGCCTTCCGGGCCCTTTTTCTGTGCAAACATGCTTGCAAGTGCGATTTAGCGCACCTGAGCGACGTAAGCGACGTTGGTCGAGGAGACCTTGTCCTCGAGCTGAACACTCATGCGGGGATCGCCGGCGGTAGCGACGGTCAGATCGCCGGCCTCGACGTAGCCGAGCTCCTTAGCGGTCTCGATCGCCTTGACGATCGTGCCGTTGACGGTGCCCTGGGTAATCTCGGCCTGGTGCGGGATAACGCCCCAGTACATGATCATCTGCTGGACGGCCCACTCGTGGCGGGAGAACGCGCAGATCGGCATGTTGGGACGGAAGTGCGAGATCAGGCGAGCGGTACGACCGGTGGTCGTCGGCACGGTGATGCACTTGGCGCCAACGGTGGTGGCCATGTTCACAGCGGACATACCCACAACGTTGTTGACGACGCGGGTGCCGTGAGCGTCGGCCGGAACCTCGAGCGGAGCGTGGGCCGGGAGGTACTTCTCGGTCTCGAGAGCAATGCTGGCCTGCATCTTAACGGCCTCGACCGGGTACTTACCGGCAGCGGACTCGCCAGAGAGCATAACGGCGTCGGTGCCGTCGTAGATGGCGTTAGCAACGTCGGCAACCTCGGCGCGCGTCGGGCGCGGGTTCTGCTGCATGGAGTCGAGCATCTGCGTAGCGGTGATAACGGGCTTGTAGGCCGCGTTGCACTTGGCGATGATCTCCTTCTGGATGTGCGGAACGAGCTCGGGCTTGATCTCGATACCCAGGTCGCCACGGGCGACCATGATGCCGTCGGAAGCCTCGAGGATCTCGTCGAAGTTCTCGACGCCCAGGGCGCACTCGATCTTCGGGAAGATCGTCACGTGCTCGCCACCGTTCTCGCGGCAAAGCTTGCGGATGCCGCGGACGGACTCGCCGTCACGGATGAAGGAAGCGGCGATGTAGTCGATGTTCTCGGTCAGGCCAAAGAGGATGTCCTGACGATCGCGCTCGGTGATGGCGGGCAGCGAGATGTTGACGTTGGGCATGTTGACGCCCTTGCGCTCGCCGATCAGGCCGTCGTTCTTAACGACGCAGGTCATGTCCTGGCCGCTGACGGACTCGACCTCGAGGGCAACCAGGCCGTCATCGATCAGGATGAGGGAGCCCTTCTCGACCTCGGAAGGCAGAGCCAGGTAGTCGAGGGAGATGTGCTCAGCGGTGCCGTGGAAATCCTCGGACGTGGGCTGAGCGGTGACGACGATCTTATCGCCGGTCTTGACGGCAACCTTCTTGCCGTCGACCAGAAGGCCGGTGCGGACCTCGGGGCCCTTGGTGTCGAGCAGGATGCCGACGGGCAGACCGAGCTCCTTGGAAATACGGCGGACGCGCTCGATGCGACCGTGGTGCTCGTCGTAGGAGCCGTGCGAGAAGTTAAAACGGGCGACGTTCATGCCCGCCTTGATCATCTCGCGGATGGTCTCGTCGCTATCGCAGGCGGGACCCATGGTGCATACAATCTTAGTGCGCTTGTACATTCAGACCTCCATCTGACATCGTCTTGCGCTGATAGATAAACCATAAGAAATAAAACCGAGATGATTATAACGAAATGCCGACCGAATACCCCAAAAAATCGACCGTATGCCGAAATGGAAGTTCATTTTTTGCGGGAAAAACGGTATATGAAAAATCTTTACCAACCACTCCAACCGCTGCTATCTGGGAGATATGTCAGTTTGGCGATGTGCCGAAGAAAAAACGTTTTACCAATGTTGAGCATCACACGGTCTGCACCGTTGCGTGCGGACCATATTTCCAAACCGATTGTTTTGGCTAGACGCGTCGCTTTGGGGTACCATAGCTCCACTATCAACTGCCGCTCAGCACGGCAGCCTTGATGAGCCCTTGCCCTTCTCCTGGGAATTATGATCGGGCATCAATCTGCTGAGTGGCCCGAATCCCAGGAGGGGACTCTATATGCAAAAGGAATACCTGTCCGCCGCGGCGGAGGTGCTCAGCGACCAAGGTGTCGATGAGAACCTCGGCCTGAGCAACGACGAGGCGTCTTCGCGCCTCGCCAAGACAGGCCCTAACAAGCTCGAGGAAGCCGAGAAGACACCGCTGTGGAAGCGTTTCTTTGAGCAGATGGCCGACCCCATGGTCATCATGCTGATCGTTGCCGCCGTCATCAGTGCGCTCACGGGCATGGTCAAGGGCGAGCCCGACTTTGCCGATGTTGCCATCATCATGTTCGTCGTTATCGTCAACTCGGTGCTGGGCGTGGTCCAGGAAGCCAAGAGCGAGGAGGCCCTCGAGGCCCTGCAGGAGATGAGTACGGCGCAGTCCAAGGTGCTGCGCGACGGCAAGCTCGTGCACCTGCCGAGCGCCGAGCTCGTGCCCGGCGACGTGATCATGCTCGAGGCGGGCGACTCCGTCCCGGCCGACTGCCGCGTGCTCGAGAGCGCCACGATGAAGATCCAAGAGGCCGCCCTCACCGG
>USBX01000054.1 GCA_900552995.1 uncultured Collinsella sp. | reverse complement strand
TAAGAGACAGATGGTTCCAATAGCGCGCTCAACACCTATCTTACCTGCATCAACGCATCCGACCGGGACCTCGAGTACTTTATCAACGAGCTCCGCAACATCGGCAGACCGGTTGTTCTTGTCTTTTTTGGCGACCATCAGCCGAGCGCCGCAACGACTCTCAACGACGAGCTGTACCCTCAGGAAGATACGGCAAGCCACGCTTTCCGTATCTATCAGTCGACATATCTCGTCTGGGCTAACTATGAGATCGCCGGCAATACCGAGCTCAACGTCTACGACACCGTCGGGGCAAACGAGATTGCAGCCATTACCCTTAATAAGATCGGCGCCCCGCTCACCGACTATCAAAAGGCTCTGCTTGCAACAAGGTCAGATGTGCCCACCATCAATGTCGCCGGCTACCTTGGTGCCGACGGGCTGCGCTACGACTTGGAATCTGAAGACAGCCCATACGCCTCAACGATCGACAAGCTGCAGCGCATGCAATACCTCGAGTTCGCCAGCAAAGTTCAGTAAGCCCGCCCATTCGCTTGGACCCATCGTATTGCAAGCACGCTCGGCCCAAATGCATCGCAAATGACTCCCGCTCGCAAACGAGGGTACAATGACGCTCGTGTCACGTCACGGGGCCCCGGCCCCAACATATACAAAGGAGTCATACATGGGTTGCGAACACGCACAGGCCGCCGGCGGACAAACGTCGCCGTCGCAATTTGAGGAGAACACGCTGTCCGAGGTCAAACGCGTCATCGCCGTACTTTCCGGCAAGGGCGGTGTCGGCAAGTCGTTTGTCACCGGTGCCATCGCCACCGAGCTTGCCCGTCACGGCCACAAGGTCGGCGTCCTCGATGCCGACATCACCGGTCCCTCTATCCCCAAGATGTTCGGTATGAGCGGACGCCACGTCCATGCCCTTGGCAACCTTATGCTGCCCGAAATCTCCGAGCACGGCGTCAAGGTCATGAGCTCCAACCTGCTGCTCCAAAACGAGACCGACCCCGTCCTTTGGCGCGGTCCGGTCATCGCAGGCGCCATTAGGCAGTTCTGGAGCGAGACCTCGTGGGGCCCCATCGACTACCTGCTGGTCGACATGCCTCCGGGAACAGGCGACGTCGCTCTCACCGTCTTCCAGTCACTGCCCGTCGACGGCATCGTCATCGTCACGAGCCCGCAGGATCTGGTCTCGATGATCGTCGCCAAGGCGGTCAACATGGCCGAGAAGATGAACGTCCCCATTCTGGGCATCGTCGAAAACATGAGCTATATTGAGTGCCCCGACTGCGGCAAGAAGATCGAGGTCTTTGGCAAGAGCAAGCTCCCCGAGGTCGCAGAGCGCTATAACCTCGACATCTTGGGCACGCTTCCCATCAATCCGTCACTCGCCGAGGCCTGCGATAAGGGCGAGGTCGAGACCGCGCTGCCCGATGGCATGTTGCCCAAGGCAGTCTCTGCCGTCGAGGCCATTACCCCGCACGAGACCGACGAGGCCTAAGTGAACACGAGCGCCTTCTATGACGTCCTGGTAATCGGCGGCGGGGCTTCAGGCCTCGCCGCCGCCATTACGGCCGCACGCGCTGGCAAAAGCGTCTGCATCGTTGAGCGCGATGTCGCCTGCGGCCTTAAGCTCCTTGCGACCGGCAACGGCCGCTGCAACCTCTCCAACGAATCGATTGATCCACAGCGGTATAACCACCCCGCATTCGTTGAATCCGTTATGGGCCCCCGGCCCGAACAAGAGCTTATGGGTTTCTTCTCCTCGCTGGGCATCATGACAACCTCCGAGGAAGGCCGGCTGTACCCGCGCTCGCTTCGCGCCGAATCGGTGCGCGACGCGCTTCTCAACGTTTGCGACCGCCTAGGTATCACCTTAATCTGCGGAGCCAACGTTGCCTCGGTGCACAAAGCTTCCGAAGGCTGGGCACTCCAAATAGACCGTCCAGCGCGGGCGCTCAAGGCAAAAAAGCACGACGACCGAAAATCGGAGCTCCGCTCGCTTCGGAAAGCGCTCGCCGATGTCCCTCGCAAGAACGAGGCCCTGCAGGCACATGCCGTAATTATCGCCACGGGTGGCAACCCCACCGGTATCGCCGATACGTTTAGCCTCCCCCTCACTTCGCTGCGCCCCATCCTCTGCCCCGTATCGGCAACGGTCGTTGGCGATCGGGCGGCACTCAAGACGTTGGATGGTCTGCGCGTCCGCGCCCGCTTGACGCTCACCCGTAACCATAGTGAGCTCTGGCACGAAGACGGTGAAGTCCTGTTTCGAGCCTTCGGCATCTCGGGCGTCGCTGCCTTCAACCTCTCTCGTCGTATCCAGCACGGCGATACGATCCTGCTCGACGTTTTCCCCGACCTCTCCAAAGACGAGTTGCTCGATATGCTTAACCGGCGCGTTGAGCTGCTCGGCGGCTTTTCGCCCCGCGATCCCCGTTGGCTCGACGGCATGCTCGCCCCGCAACTCTCCCGCGTCGTCTGCACAGCGTTCGAGCAGTGCCATCCAGGCTCCAACGATGTCATCCACCTAGTCTCGATCCTCAAGCACTTTAAGCTGCTCGTCGAGGGAACAACCGAGGAGCGCTCGGCGCAGGTCACGCGTGGTGGCGTATCTGTCGAGAGCATCTCAACACCCAGTCTACGCGCGCGCAGCGCTGTCGACGCCCCGCTTTACGTCTGCGGCGAAGCGCTCGACATCGACGCCGATTGCGGAGGCTTTAACCTTGCGTGGGCCTGGCTCTCGGGCATTCGCGCTGCAAGCAGCCTGTAGCCGCGCAGTCTATAATCAAAAAACGCATTCGGGCCGTCTGGGATACCGGACGGCCTCTTTCTTGCCTCTAAGGAGACCTCGATGATCGAAATCACCCAAGTCAACGCGTCGCTCGATGAAGCCGGCGATGAAAATGCCTGCCTCATTGTTGGCAAGCGAGTCGCCAAGCGCGTCCTACGTTGCAAGGACTCCGAGATCAAGTCCATCGAGCTCCACCGCAAGTCAATCGACGCTCGCAAAAAACGAGACGTCCATTTTATCCTGAGCTTTCGTGTTGAGCTGACTAGCCCCCACCTCGAGCGAGAAGCGCTCGACAACGTTGCCGAGCGTGACCGCTCGCGCGTGCGCGCGATAGAAGACGATGAGCCTTCATTCCCCTCGCCCGTCTCCGACGCACCCCAAGAACGCCCTGTCGTTGTCGGCGCCGGATGCGCCGGCCTTTTCGCTGCGCTTACGCTCGCCGAAGCAGGTCTTAAGCCCTTGCTCATCGAGCGCGGCGATCCGGCATTTCGCCGCTCGCAGGCGATCGACCTCTTTCTAAAGGAGCGCATCCTCGACCCCGAGAGCAATATCCAGTTTGGCCTGGGCGGCGCGGGGACTTTTTCGGACGGCAAGCTCAATACGGGAACCAAAAATCCCGCCCATCGCCTTATCCTCGAAACCTTCGTCGAGGCGGGTGCGCCCCGCAATATTCTGTGGGATGCAAAGCCGCACATTGGCTCCGACATCCTTCCCACGGTCGTCACCGCTATATCCCAGCGCATCGAGCAGCTCGGAGGTGTCGTCCGTTATCGAACAAAGCTCGTCGACATTCGCATCGACGCGTCTGGTGCCATCACCGGTATTGATGTCCAATCGTCCCAAGACGCCGCTTACGAGCCAATCGAGACAAAGCACCTCATCCTCGCCTGCGGGCATTCTGCTCGCGATATTTTTGAGCTCCTTAAGGACCACAACGTGGTCCTCGCACAAAAGACCTTTGCCATGGGCGTTCGCATCGAACATCCGCAACGCGACATCGACCGAGCCCAATATGGAGCCTCGGCGGGACATCCAGCGCTCGGGGCGGCCCCCTACAAACTTGTTGCCCATCTTCCCAACGGCCGCAGCGTGTTCTCGTTTTGCATGTGCCCCGGCGGACAAGTTGTTGCCGCCTCTTCAGAACCGTGCCATCTGTGCGTCAACGGGGCCAGTCTCAATGCCCGCGACGGACGCAACGCAAATGCCGCCCTACTCGTTAACGTCACGCCTGAGGACCTTCCCAACGATGACCCGCTCGCCGGCATCGAGCTCCAGCGTGCCTGCGAGGCGGCCGCCTATCGCCTGGGCGGTTCCAACTGGAACGCACCGGCACAGCTCGTCGGAGATTTCCTCGCAGGACGCGCCAGCAAGGCGCCCGGAAAGGTAAAGCCCACCTATCCGCTCGGTGTGACCTGGACGGCAATTGACGAAGCCCTGCCGCAGCATATCGTCGAGTCGCTCCGCCTGGGACTTCCCCTACTTGGAAAAAAGCTACGAGGCTACGACCGCTCCGATGCTGTCCTTACCGGCGTGGAGACTCGCTCGAGCTCACCGGTCACCGTCACCCGAGACCGAACATGCCATGCCGTGTCGACCCCGGGCCTCTACCCTTGCGGTGAGGGAGCTGGATATGCCGGCGGCATCATGAGCGCCGCCACCGACGGCATCCGTTGTGCCGAAGCCCTGATCGCAGACCTCTAACGCACGAATTCCAGCGCGCAAAAGACGCATGCCCCGAGCTCCGCAGGGAACTCGGGGCATGTTCGCTATTTCTTAAACCGTGCACCCTGGCGTTTTCTGCCCGATGCGAACGTGGAACCCTTGCGGGCCTGCGAACGTAAGCGCTCGATCGTCTCGTCCTCAGACGCACCCTCGAGCATCGCCCGAATCTGAACGACGGCATCGCGCAGGCGCGCCGCCTCCTCAAAGTCCATGGCGGCAGAAGCGTTACGCATGTCCTCTTCCATGGTTTCGACGATCCGCACGAGCTCGTCATGCGGCAGTTCTTCCAACTGCTCCGCAAGTGTCTGCTCGGGCGCCACCGTTTCCGGCACGCCACCCTCGCCCGACTCATCGGGCGTATAGAATGCGCCATGGCCAAGAGAGTCGCCCTTCGAGCGCCCCTTGGAACCCACGGTTTTTTCGGCCTCGGCAATAAAACTTGAGATGTCGTTGATGGCCTTGCGCACCGTCTTGGGCACAATGCCATGCTCTTCGTTATATGCCATCTGAATCTCGCGACGGCGCTGCGTCTCCTCGATGGCCTCTTTCATCGAATCGGTCACAACGTCCGCATACATGATGACTTCGCCATCGGCGTTACGGGCCGCGCGGCCAATCGTCTGAATCAGCGAGCGGCGGTTGCGCAAGAAGCCTTCCTTATCGGCATCGAGAATTGCCACCAGTGAGACCTCGGGGAGATCCAAGCCCTCGCGAAGCAGGTTGATGCCAACGAGAACATCGATCTTGCCCTCGCGCAGCGTTCGCAGGATCTCGACACGGTCCATTGTCGCCGTATCAGAATGCATGTAATTGACCTTAATGCCCGCATCAAGCAGATGGTCGGTCAGGTCCTCGGCCATGCGCTTGGTCAACGTGGTCACCAGCACGCGCTCCTTGCGGGCAACGCGCTCGCGAATCTCGTCCTCAAGATCGTCAATCTGACCGCGAACCGGACGCACATCGATCTTGGGATCGAGCAGGCCGGTCGGACGAATAATCTGCTCAACATCGTTCTGGCTCACCCGCAGCTCGTAGTCGCCCGGCGTGGCCGAAACGTAGATGAACTGGGGGATCCTTGCCTCAAACTCATCGAAACGAAGCGGGCGGTTATCGAGTGCCGAAGGAAGGCGAAAACCGTGTTCCACCAGCGTCACCTTACGCGAGCGGTCACCTTCGTGCATGCCGCGAATCTGCGGCACCGTCACATGGCTCTCATCGATGATGCAGAGCATGTCCTTAGGGAAGTAATCGATCAGGGTAAACGGCGGCTCGCCCGGTTTTCGACCGTCCAGATGACGCGAGTAGTTCTCGATGCCGTTGCAAAAGCCCATCGTCTCGAGCATCTCAAGATCATAATCGGTGCGCTGCTGCAGACGCTGTGCCTCGAGCAACTTGTCGGTCGCCTTGAGCTCGGCCACACGCTTCTCGCACTCTTCACTGATTGATTTCAGAGCCGCCTTGACCTTCGGCTTCTCGGTCACGTAGTGCGATGCCGGCCATACGGGGATGGCCTCGTACTCACGAAGCATCTCACCGGTGACCTCATCGATCTCGGCAATCAGCTCGACCTCGTCGCCAAAGAACTCAAACCGCAACGGATGCTCAGCATAAGGCGGATACACGTCGACAACATCGCCGCGCACGCGGAACGTGCCGCGCGCTAGGTCATAGTCATTGCGATCATATTGAATGTCGATAAGTGCATGGATAAAGTCATCGCGCTCGAGCGGCACTTTCTTGTCGACATTCGGCGCCAGCCCCGCATAGTCCTCGGGAGAGCCGATACCGTAGATACAGGACACCGAAGCAACGACGATTACATCGCGTCTGTCTCTTATACACATCTCCGAGCCCACGAGACACTCGCTAATCTCGTA
>USBX01000053.1 GCA_900552995.1 uncultured Collinsella sp. | reverse complement strand
CTCGTGGGCTCGGAGATGTGTATAAGAGACAGGTTCTCGGCAGACTCGCGACGGGCACCGGGGCGAGAGGCAGAGACAGCATCGGCGGCCTGCACCAGGACATCGAGCACCGTGTTGGGGTCGACATCGGCATGGTGAGCCTCAATAGCGTGGACGATAACGGGCTTCTCGCCATAACGGCGGGCAAGCTCGGCGCCGATGACGGCATGCGGGCCCTCGACGTCGTGGTCGATTGCCTTGCCCAGGTCATGAAGCAGGCCGGCGCGCTTGGCGGTCACAACGTCCAGGCCAAGCTCGGAAGCCATCACGCCGCACAGATCAGAGACCTCGAGGGAATGCTGAAGCACGTTCTGACCAAACGAGGTACGGTAGCGCAGGGCACCAAGGGTCTTGACGATCTCGGGGTGCAGATCGTGGATGCCGGTATCGAAGGCAGCCTGCTCGCCAGCCTCGCGCACGCGCTGCTGAACCAGGTCGGCGGCCTTGTGATACATCTCCTCGATACGGGCAGGGTGAATGCGGCCGTCGGCGATGAGGTTCTCGAGGGCGACACGGGCGGTCTCACGACGGACCGGGTCGAAGCTCGAAAGAACGACGGTCTCGGGCGTGTCGTCGATCACGAGGTTGACGCCGGAAACCTGCTCGAAGGTCCGGATGTTGCGACCCTCGCGACCGATGATACGGCCTTTGAGGTCATCAGAGGGAATGTGCACGGAGGTAACGGTGACCTCGGCAGTGTGATCGGCAGCGCAGCGCTGAATCGCCAGAGACAGAATCTCCTGGGCGGTCTTGTGGCACTCGGCGCGAACCTGCTGCTCGGACTCGCGAATGATCGTGGCGGCCTCGTGGGTGACCTCGCCGCGAACCTTTTCAAGGAGCTCCTTGTGCGCGTCCTCGCGGGTAAGGTCGGCGATACGCTCGAGCTCGGAGGTCTGCTTTGCGCAGAGCTCCTCGAGCTCACGGGAGCGCTTCTCGACCTGACCGGCCTGGCTGGACAGCTGATGCTCGCGCTTGTCGAGTGCGTCGTTGCGGCGATCGAGAGATTCCTCGCGCTGCATCACGCGGTTCTCGAGCGTACGAATCTCGTTCTTACGCTGCTTGTCCTCGGCCTCGGCGGCCTGCTTGTTCTTGATGATCTCCTCTTTAGCCTCGAGCAGAGCCTCTTTTTTGAGGGTCTCGGCCTGACGCTTAGCATCACCGATCAGGGACTCAGCCTGTGCGTGTGCCGACTGGATTTTTTCGTCGGCCTCGTGAAGACTACCCTGCTTGGCGGTGCGCATGTAGGTAATGGCGGCGATGGCACCCAAAACGATGCCAACGAGCGCTGCGATGATAGGCATGCTCACTCCTTTTTATGGATTCGTTACACAACAAAGCGAACCGTCCTTACGAACGGCTCGCGACATTTGAGTAATATGGGCGCAGCTTATGCGGGTCGGATACAGATAAACATATAAACAAACTCATCACAGATGAGCACATATCACAAAGCAAATGACAGTGTTTATCGTACGTTGAACCACAACAACTGTCAAATAAATGGCCCCAGCACGGCGGCTAAAACGCGGTGAACGGCAGGGTCACAAAACGCATACGCCTAAACCGCACATTCCTCATGTACGGCATCGAGACGTGCCTTAACGGCATCGGCGGCGATGTGATACGAGAAGCCCTTGCCCATCAAAAACCGAACCAGTTTTTCGAATCCGCGCGTCTCTGGAACACGCCGCTTGGCGAGCAGGGCTGACGCACGCGCCAAATCGTCTTCGACGGCAAAATAATCCTCGGGATAACCGGGAATGTCATCGAGCACGACATGACGGCGCTTGAGCTCGGTCTCGATTTTACGCTGTCCCCAACCGCGCCGCTTGCGTTCCTCGATAAAGTACAAGCAAAAGCGGTTCTCGTCTAAAAAGCGATACTCGGTGGCGCGCTCGACGGCGAAATCGATCGCGGACTGGTGAAAGCCGTAGCGAGCCAGCTTGTCACGGACCTCACCCGTCGCATGGTCGCGGCGCGATAACATCTCGGTCACCATGGTAAGCGCACATTTACGCTCGATGAGCTGCACCGCATCACGATAGTTATCCCAATCACAGGGAAGATCGGGACGGTTTTTGACATACAGCCGCGCGACCCGCACGGGAATCCAAATGGACCGCTCAAAACCGCCCTCAAGCTCACAATCGATATGTGCGCAAGGCTTTTTGGACGCATACCCGCTCGAGAACGAGGAGGCCGCCTTCTTATCGGGAAAGACGACCGTGGCCTCGGTCACCGTATACGACATGAGCGTAACCGCTACTCGTCGTCATCATCGAGCATGGCGGAACCATCGATGGCGTAAAGCTCGTCAAACTCCTCAGGCGCAGGCTGATCGGTCAGCTCGACCTCGGACGGAGCATCGTCATCAAACTCAAGCCCGCAGGCAAGGCGGACCTTATGCTCAATCTCGTCGGCGCAATCGGGGTGTTCGCGCAGGAACGCCTTGGCGGCCTCGCGACCGTTGCCGAGCTTGTCCTCGCCATAGGCAAACCAGGAGCCCATCTTCTTGCAGATACCGCACTCGACAGCCATGTCCAGAATCGAGCCCTCCTTAGAGATACCCGTACCGTACATGATGTCGAACTCAGCAGAACGGAACGGAGCTGCCACCTTGTTCTTAACGACCTTGGCGCGCACGCGGTTACCGATAACCTCGTCCTTAAGCTTAATGCTGTCGATGCGGCGAATGTCGATACGTACCGAAGAGAAGAACTTAAGGGCGCGGCCGCCCGTCGTGGTCTCGGGGTTGCCGAACATGACACCGATCTTCTCACGCAGCTGGTTAATGAAGATGCACGTCGTGTTGGACTTGGACAGCGAACCGGCGAGCTTGCGGAGCGCCTGGCTCATCAGGCGAGCCTGAAGACCGACCGTAGTATCGCCGATTTCTCCCTCGATCTCGGCACGCGGGGTCAGCGCGGCGACGGAGTCGACGACGATGGCATCGATGGCGCCGGAACGCACGAGCATGTCAACGATCTCGAGCGCCTGCTCACCCGTATCAGGCTGGGAAATCAGTACCTCGTCGATATCCACGCCAATGCGCGCGGCATACGTGGGATCGAGCGCGTGCTCGGCATCGATAAATGCCACCACGCCACCCATTGCCTGGGCTTCGGCCAGGATCTCGAGCGAAAGCGTCGTCTTACCGGAGGACTCAGGACCGTAAATCTCGACGATACGGCCGCGCGGCACACCGCCGATACCCAGAGCGGCATCGAGTGCAAGAGCGCCCGTAGGGATGGCCTCAACCTCAAGCTCGGGGCCGCCGTCACCATACCTCATGATGGAGCCTTGACCGAACTTCTTCTCGATCTCGGCCTTGGTGGTGGCGATCATCTCATCGCGCTCTTTACCCGTCGTGCGAGCATGAACGGTACGTACGGGACCTGAATTCTTGGCCATGAATAGCCCTCCTCTTAACAACCTGCATCGATAATAAACGAACGGCTGTTCGTGGTCAACCGTTCAGGCCAATCATATGCAGGCAGTCTTTCCAAAACCCAACCAAACGCCGACCAAACACTGACCAAATGCTTGACCACAAAGGGCCGAATAAGAACAAGGAAGGCAAGAATACACCTATAACCAGCGCAAACGCTAAATTCGTCAGGGGTCCCTATCTCCACAATTAAGGGGCCCTAAGGCCCCTTAAAACACGTCTATTCCATAGAGTTGAGCACAAGGGCAATGCGTCCCAATGCCTCCGCGACCGCATGGGCACGAACACACGAACGGTCGCCCTCATAGTGGCAGCGCACAGAGTCCACGACCGGCACTTCCCCATCAGCCGCGCGATACGCCCAGCCAATATAGAAAGTGCCAGCCGGATCGTCCTCAGTGCCGCCGCCGGGGCCGGCATAACCCGTTGCGCTCACTGCAATATCGCTCTGGTACAGCTCCAGCGAACCCGCCGCCATCTCGCGCGCGGTCTGATGCGACACCGCGGTATAGCGGTCGAGCGTCTCCTGATCAACACCCAAAACGCGATGCTTGATCTCATCGCAGTAGGTCACCGCACCGCCACGCAGCACCACCGAGGCGCCCGGGATATCGGCAATCGTCGAGGCGATCATACCCGCCGTCAGCGACTCAGCCGTCGAAACCGTCACGCCCCGAGCGCTCGCGCGCTCGACAATATGACGCGCCAGCTCCTCGTTATGTGCGGAAATCTGATCAAAAGAGTCCGTCATACCCACCAGGACCTAGATCGAAAAGACGATCTTGCGGCAGTTCCAGAAGTATTGGGCGCCCGAGATAACGGTCAGGACAACGGCAACGGCGTACAGGAAGCGCGACACCGAGTAGATGCCGAGCGTCAGCGCCAGCGGGCCAAGGTGCAAGCCGGCCATCGCAAAGACGCACAGGTAACCGCAGATGGAGACCATCGTGGTCGCCGTCTTGTACTTGCCAAGCTTATCGGCGGCAACGACCACGCCGGCGGCACTCGCAACCATGCGCAGGGCGCTTACCAACAGCTCGCGGAACAAGATGATGAACACGGACCAAACCGTCACGGTGCCAAAGTCCAAGAACAGCAGCAAGGCCGAGAACACGAGCAGCTTGTCGGCGATGGGGTCCAAGAACTTACCGAAATCGGTAATCTCGTTGCGCGAGCGCGCCAGATAGCCGTCGACCTTATCGGTGCACGACAGGATCACATACAGAATGAAGGCAGCGGCGGCGAGCGGGCCGTCGAAGGTGCTCCAATCTGTACCGGCAACACTCGTGTGAGAAAGCGCCGACACGATCATGAACACCGGGATAAAGACGATGCGAACGCACGTCACGATGTTGGCGGGCGTCCAAACACTCGTCAGTTCCTTATTGCTCTCGTTTGCCACGATGCTCTCCTACTCCACAACATGGCCGATAAGCTCATAGCAGAAGCTATCGGTAAACTCGACCGTCAGAATATCGCCCACGGACGCCTCGCTGGCGTCCAAGTGCACCGCGCCATCGGAATCGGGCGCCTGGAACCAAGCATGGCCGATCAGCTCGGCGCCGTCCTCGGTCTCCTCGATGCCGTCGACAATCACCTGGGCGCGCTCGCCCACATGTGCGGCGGTGGCGGCAAAACCGAGCGACTCGGCCAGGTCCATGGCCTCCTGGGCGCGCTCGAGCTTGACCTCCTCATCGACCTGACCTTCCATCTTAGCGGCCAGGCTGCCCTCCTCCTGCGAGTAGGCAAAGACACTCGTGTAGTCAAAGCAGACGGTGTCCATAAAGTCGATAAGGTCGCGGAACTCGTCGTCGGTCTCGGTCGGGAAGCCGACCATGGCCGTGGAACGGATCACGATGCCGGGGATACGCTCACGCAGATCGCGGAACAGGTCCTCGAGCTCCTGGCGCGAACCGGAGCGACGCATGGCCTTAAGGATGCGTGCGTCGCAGTGCTGCACGGGGATATCGATATAGGGTAGCACCTCGGGGGTATCGCGAATCGTCTCGATAAGCTCGTCGGTCATGCCCTCGGGCTGCAGGTAGAGAACACGGACCCAGACGTTCTGCGGGCGCACGGCCTCGGCAACGGCATGCAGCAGCTGCGCCAGATTGCGCGGCGAGCCATCGGTGGCGTCTTCGTCGGCAAAGTCGGTGCCCCAAATACCCGTGTCCTGGCCGATCAGCACGATCTCGCGCACACCGCCGGCAACCAGGTCGCGTACCTCGGAGATAATGCTCTCGGCATTGCGCGAATGATAGCGACCGCGAATATAGGGGATCATGCAGAAGCTGCAGAAGCGGTTGCAGCCATCGGAAATCTTGACGTAAGCAACAGCGCCCTCGACAGTGCGCTTGACTTGCGGAATATAGGCAGCGATCTCACGCTCGACACCCAGCACGCCATCGATGACCGCCACGATGCCGTCCTCCTCGTCGGCCTTCACAAAGGCAGCGACCTCGGGCAGCTCGTCAGGCAGGTCGTCGCCATAGCGCGACGGCACACAGCCGCACATGACGATGGGACAAGAACGAACGCCGTCCTGAACCTCGTTGGCGAGCTCGAGCGTGGTCTCGATGCTCTCGGACGTTGCGGAGGCGAGGAACGAGCATGTATTGACGATGGCGATATCGGCATCCTGTGGGTCGAATGCCTCCTCGTAGCCCGCGGCGGTCAAAAGAGAACGCATGCGGTCGGTGTCAACCTCGTTCTTAGCGCACCCGAGGGTGATGTAGAGCACGGAGCCCAACGGTGTATCCATGTTGGAGAGCAGTCCTTTCGAATGATATTAGCGGTAGTTGGTGAACTGCAGCGGCTGGCCGTAGTCCTGGTCGCGCAGGAACTGGATCACGGTCTGCAACGCGTCCTTCGAAGCAGAGGAAACACGCAGCTTGTCGGCCTCGATGGTCACCTTGACCTTGAGCTTTTGATCCTTGATGTCCCTGTCTCTTATACACATCTCCGAGCCCACGAGACACTCGCTAATCTC
>USBX01000052.1 GCA_900552995.1 uncultured Collinsella sp. | reverse complement strand
CGAGATTAGCGAGTGTCTCGTGGGCTCGGAGATGTGTATAAGAGACAGATCGAAGGCCGCCGCACCTACGGCAACCTGCTCAAGTACCTCAAGACCACGGTGAGCTCCAACTTTGGCAATGTGCTGTCCGTGACCGTCGCGAGCCTGTTCTTGCCGTTTTTGCCCATGAGCGCCCTGCAGCTGGTGTTGCTGTCGCTGGTCTACGAGATCGTGTGTATCGCGCTGCCGTGGGACACCGTCGATGACGCCTGGACCGCCCGTCCGCGCGCCTGGGACGCCGCGTCCATTAAGGGCTTTATGCTCGAGTTGGGTCCCGTGAGCTCGCTGTTTGACATC
Organism: uncultured Collinsella sp.; assembly: GCA_900552995.1. Lineage (GTDB taxonomy): Bacteria > Actinomycetota > Coriobacteriia > Coriobacteriales > Coriobacteriaceae > Collinsella. The sequence goes on along the minus strand of USBX01000052.1, from coordinate 6,211 downwards.
ATGACCTTCGCCGCGCTCTTCTTTGTCGTGTGCCCCGCCGCCATGGACGCAAGCTGGTCCGAGCTTGCCGCCGCGGGCGACGTCGCGGGTATGGCGACCTTTGCTGCGCTCTTCCAGAGCGGCTGGTTTGTCGAGTCCATGTGGTCGCAGACGCTCGTGATCCACATGCTGCGCTCCCCGCGCCTGCCGAGCCCGCGCGACCACGCCGCGCCCGCGCTGTGCGTTCTCACCGTACTGGGCCTGGCGCTCGTCACCTGGCTGCCGGCAAGCCCCATCGCCGATGTGCTCGGCCTCATGCCGCTGCCCACGAGCTTTTTTGGGCTGCTCATTGGCATCGTTACCGCCTATATCGCGCTCACCCAGCTGGCAAAGCGCCGCTACATTGCCCGCCACGGCGAGCTGCTGTAGCAAGTAGACGGAAAACACCCTGCCAGCTGCCGTTGCCACTACCACAGCTGCCAACGCCGCTGCCGTTGCCTCTGCCGCCGCCGCAGTCTATCCCCCCCAGCAGTTGCGGTGAAATAGTTCCTGTTTAAAGCCCCGTGACTTTAATTTAGGGACTATTCCACCGCGACTTATTGGGAGATTAGCTAGTCCTTGGGTGTCCAGGACCAGAAGAAGTTGATAAGGGCCACGCGCGAGGCGGTGCCGGTCTTCTTGTTGATCGAGGAAAATGTGACGATAGAGCGTGGAGCGCGAAAGGAAGAGCGTTGTGGCGATGTCCTGAACGCTCTGGTCCGAAACGACCAAGACCTCAAGAATATCGTGCTCGCGCTCTGTAAGCCCAAAGGTGGCGACGAAAGCATCGAGGCGTTCATCGGACGTGAGCTCCGCTGCCTCCACGGGCTCGGGGTCGGAGCGTGTGGGCGCAAGATCCCCACCAAGATCGTCGGTGGCAAGCGGCAGGCCATCCTGCATCACGGCATCATCGGCTCGTTGCCCCAACTGCCCCAGCAGCGTAATCGCAATGCCCACAAACATCACGAGCGCCGCACCGATCGCAGCAAGCACGTTTTGACTCGAGATGATCGCCACCGCCGGCGCCGTCACGAGCATCGAGCACACGTTGTTGACGACGCGACCCATGCACGGCCAAAAATATGACCAGCGCGCATAGAGCGAGACGGCGGCATATTTTGTGGTAAAGAACACCACAAAGAAGCCCGAGCCCAGATAAAAGATGATTGTGGCAGCAAGCTCGTTGCCGCCATTGCCATCGACGATGAGCACAAAGAACGAAAGCGTGGACAGTATGGCGGCACACGTCATGCCGATATTCATATACGAGCGGCCGTGCAGGTCAAATAGGACGCCGGCAGCCAATGAGCTCACGACAAGCAGCAGGCGCGGCCAGTCACCCAAATCAACGGCTCCGGTAGCATGCAAGGTTGTGAGACCCGCGTTGAGAGCGGCGAATACGCTGGAAAGATACGCCGTCGCCACGGTCAGGCGAACTACGGCGCGACGGAATGCCGCCTTTGCCTCGGGATCGTCATGCCACTTGGCGCCATATTCCAGAGCATCTACCGAAAGCCCGGCAGCACTGGGTTCAAAGTTGGGATCGGACTCGTCGCGCAGCTTGGCGCGTCGGGCACCGTGGAGCAACGCCACCTGCGCGATCGCACAGACGACCAGAACAGCCTGCTGAGGAATGCCGACAGGCATCACCATGTGGTTGAGAACCTGCACCAGAACGCCCATGGCGTAAGAAAGTGCGGCGGCGCGCGCCAAGCAGGGCGTTCGCGCAAAGCGCCTCGCAAAATTTGCATGAGCAGTCGATCCGCAGTAGCCCAGCGCGCAGCACGCCACCAAACCGCCGGCAATTACCACCTCAACCTGAACCGCCATAATCAACAGCAGCAATGCCGCCACCAGCAAAACGCCCGTGACGTCACTCGTTGCGTCGATAGCATGGGGACGGCGATAGTACAGAATGGGACGCACAAAGAAGCCAATCACGCTCGCGCCGATGACAAGGCTCTCATAAATAACGACCTCGTTCGGAGACACGAACTCGGCCATGCGCACATCAAAAAGATACTCGCACGCCAAAAACGTGAAGAAGAACAGCGCCAGGCATATAATCTCCCGAATGCCCCGACGCAAATATGCGGTTGTGTCTCCCATGCCCCTCATGGTTAACCCCCAGCCGCTCAATTGTCTGGAATTCCATTTTAATAAAGAACCAGTCTCAATATCGAAGCCAGGCTCGAAATGCTGCCAATTCGACCCCAGCCGTCCACATCACGCCGCGATTTTGAGCCGCATGGACCAGAAGGGACGCGCGCGATCTCTAGCTCGGCCAGGAGTGTCTCCAACTACCACTCATTTAAGTACGTCCCCAATGAGTGGCCGAAGAGCGTCTCCCGCGACTAGTCGTTTAAGAACGTCCCCGGCGACTAGTCAAAAATGGGCCATGTGTCCCAGTTGTGGAGACTCGTTGAGCCGTCTGGGTATCGCGAAGGATCGCACACTCCCCCATCATCAAAAGTGACACACGCTACCAGTTGATGGGAGGCAGCCATGGGCTTCTTTGACAAGATGTTCGAGAAGAAAGAGTGCGCGATTTGCGGTACCGAGCTGGGACTTCTAGGTAAGACAAAAATCAATGAAGGCTACCTGTGCAAAGAGTGCGCCGGCAAGCTCTCCCCCTACTTTCACGGCTATCGCTCCAGCACCGCGGACGACATCCGTGAGCAACTCGCCTACCGCGAGGCCAACGCCGAGCGCCTGTCTTCGTTCAACCCCACGCGCACGCTTTCTGCCGGGCGCACCAATATTATGCTCGATGAGGACGCGGGCCTGCTGATCATCACTTCGCAGAGCCGCTGGCGCGACGCCAATCCCGACATCATCGAGTTCTCGCAGGTACTCGGCTGCGATATGGATATCGACGAGCATCGCACCGAAATCTATCGCGAGACCGAGGACGGCGAGCGCGAGAGCTACAACCCGCCGCGCTACGACCTGGATTACGACTTTAATCTGACCATCCACGTCAACACGCCGTACTTTACCGAGATCAACCTGCGCGTGAACGACTCCACCATCGATCAGCGCGGTTCCATCGAATACCGCGAGGCCAAGCGCCAGGCAACCGAGGTCCGCGACGCGCTGGTGCAGCTGCGCCAGGAGACGCGCGACAGCGTCGTGGCCGCCAAGGCCCCCAAGACCGCGGTGACCTGCCCCTTCTGCGGAGCCACCACCATTCCCGATGCCAGCGGGCGCTGCGAATACTGCGGCGGCGCCATCGGCGCATAGCCTCCGGCACGGAAAGGACCGATCATGGCCTTCGAGAGCGTTAACTATCAGTGCCCTGCCTGCGGTGGCCCCTTGCATTTTGCCAGCGCCGAGCAAAAGCTCGTCTGCGACTACTGTGACTCGCGCTTTGAAGTCGAAGAAGTCGAGGCACTCTATCGCGAGCGCCAGGACAAGGCAGACGCCAAAGCCGACGCCGCAGCGGCAGCGCCCAAGCCCGCCGCCGACGCTGCGGTGCAGGAGCTGGCTCAAAACGCCGGTTACATCTGCTCGTCGTGCGGCGCCGAGCTCGTGTCAGATGGCACTGTCGCCGTTACCACCTGCCCATACTGCGGCAACCCCGCCGTGGCACCCGGTCAGCTCTCGGGCGACTTCTCGCCCGACCTGGTGATCCCGTTTAAGCTCGGGCGCGATGACGTCACGGCCGCACTCAAGGAACACTACAAGGGCAAGATCTTGCTGCCCAAGAGCTTTGTCACCGGCAACCACATCGACGAGGTCCAAGGTGTCTACGTGCCGTTTTGGCTCTACGGTGCCCGCGTTGACGGCGAAGTGCACTTTGACGCGACCAACGAGACCGTGACCGAGGAATCCGATCGCACCGTCACGACCACCGACCACTACGATGCCTATCGCAAGGGCAATATCTCGTTTAAGCGCGTGCCCGTCGACGGATCGTCCAAGATGCCCGACGGCCACATGGATGCCATCGAGCCGTTTGACTACGACGCGCTGCGTCCGTTCTCGGTCGCCTATATGCCCGGCTACATCGCCAACCGTTACGATGAGGATTGCGAGACGTGCAAGGCGCGCGCCGAGCACCGCATGGAGGAGAGCACAATCTCGGCCCTGCGCGAAACCGTCATCGACGAATACGACGACGCCACGGTCGAAAGCAAGCAGCTCGACTACACCTGGGATGACAGCGACTATGCCCTGTTCCCCGTCTGGATGCTTTCCACCTCGTGGAACGGCAAGAGCTACCTGTTTGCCATGAACGGCCAGACCGGTCGCATGGTCGGCGAGCTTCCCTGTTCCAAGCCTAAGCTCGCCATTGCCTCGGTGCTGTTCTTTGTAATCGGATTTGTCCTCTCCCAAATCCTCTTCATGGGTGAGAACGCCTTCGATCCAGACTACCTCGCCTTTGATGTCGAGGGCATCCTCATCAACATCGTCGCGCCACTGATCATCGTGATTATCGGAGACGTGCTACTGGTAGGCCAGCTCAAGACGGCCAACGAAGCAACCCATGCCGATGAGTATTGTGGCGAACTCAACCTGACCGAGAAGCACGACACCTTCAGCCGCACCGAGACCACCGTTGTCATGAAGGACAACAAGGACGATTAACCATTCTGACCAATACCACCCGGCCTTTGACGAGAAAGGAAGATCACCATGGGACTCTTGAAAGCTGGATTGGGTGCTGCCGGCGGCGTCATGGCCGACCAGTGGAAGGAATTTATCTATTGCGAATCGATGCCCGCTGACGTCTTGGCCTGCAAGGGCAGCAAGCGCACCGGCGGCCGCAGCTCCAACACGCGCGGCGAGGACAACGTCATCTCGAACGGCTCGGTCATCGCCGTCAACGACGGCCAGGGCATGCTCGTGGTGCAAAACGGCAAGATCATCGAAGTCGCGCTGGAGCCTGGTGAGTTCGTCTTTGACACCGGCAGCGAGCCGAGCGTCTTTAGCGGTAACCTGGGAGACTCCATCAAGGAGACGTTCGCCAATATCGGCAGCCGTTTTAGCTTTGGCGGTGACGCGGGCAAGGACCAGCGCGTCTACTTCATCAACACCAAGGAGATCATCGGCAACAAGTACGGCACCGCCTCACCCGTGCCCTTCCGCGTGGTCGACAACAACATCGGCCTGGACGTCGACATCTCCGTGCGCTGCAACGGCGAGTACTCGTACCGCATTACCAATCCGCTGCTGTTCTACACCAACGTGTGCGGCAACGTGACCGACAGCTACACGCGCGACAAGATCGACAGTCAGCTTAAATCCGAACTGCTCACCGCCCTGCAGCCCGCCTTTGCCAAGATCTCGGAGATGGGCATTCGCTACAGCGCCATCCCCGGCCACACTACCGAGCTCGCCCGCGCGCTCAACGAGGTTCTCTCCGCCGACTGGCGCGACCTGCGCGGCGTCGAGATCGTGAGCTTTGGCGTCAACTCCATCGCCGCCTCGCAAGAAGACGAGCAGATGATCAAGGACCTGCAGAAGGCCGCGGTCATGCGCGATCCCACCATGGCAGCCGCCAACATCGCCAGCGCCCAGAGCGACGCGATGCGAGCGGCAGCCGCCAACCCCAACGGCGCGATGGCCGGCTTTATGGGCATGGGCATGGCAGGCGGCATGGGCGGCATGAACGCCAGCCAGCTGTTCGCCGCCGGCCAGGCACAGCAGCAGGCCGCCCCGCAGCCGGCTCCGGCACCCGCTCCCGCACCGGTTCCCGCCGCACCTGCGGCCGGCGCATGGACCTGCAGCTGCGGCGCCACCAACACCGGCAAGTTCTGCTCCGAGTGCGGCAGCCCCGCACCTGCCCCGGCGCCGGCCAAGTGGTTCTGCCCCAACTGCGGCAGCGAAAACGGCGGCAAGTTCTGCAGCAACTGCGGAACGCCCAGGCCCTAGCCCCTTTATCTGGTAATTGGCGGGGGATCCGCCACCCCCGCATTTGCTTCTATGGGTTTCGTTCGATAAAGGAGGACACCATGAAGACAACGTTCAAAAAGTCCGTACTCGCATTTCTGACATGCGTCCTTGCGCTCGCCTTTGCCCTGACGGGCTGCAGCGGCGGCGGCAAAGACCCCAAGGCCAACTTCGTCGGCAGCTGGCAGTACTCGGGTGGAACCTTGGATGGCGAAGAGCTCACCGATGAGTACATGGATATGCTCAAGGCTGTCTCTTATACACATCTCCGAGCCCACGAGACACTCGCTAACCTCGT
>USBX01000051.1 GCA_900552995.1 uncultured Collinsella sp. | reverse complement strand
GTGTCTCGTGGGCTCGGAGATGTGTATAAGAGACAGCCCAGGCCCCATGTGCCGTAGACAATGCCGAGCACCAGATAGGCGAGAGTGACAAGTGCGGGGAAGGGGAATTTGTTCCATGCACGTCCGACCTTGGTGTGGAAATGCTTGCCATGATGGTCGAGCTTGTCGTGTGCTTCCTTCCAGCTGGAAAACGTCTCGCCGTCGATGGTGACGGTGCCGTCGTCATTGGTGCGTACGCTATGTCCATCGTCCTCAAGCGTATCGATATGCACGCCGTCCGGCCCCACATGCACCTCTTCGCCCTTGCGCTCGTTGGTCACATGGATGCCGCTCCAGCCAACATGGACTTCCTCGCCTTTATTGGGATCAATGACGTGGATACCGCGCGCGAGGGAAATATCGACAAGTGGTTTGTCGCCGCAATCGGCGTGCTCGGCAGAATCTTCAGCCTCGTCAGCCACATCCGCCGTCTCGGTGTCGGCGCTACCGTCCTTCAGGTCGTCGGCATCGTTGGCCGCCTCCCCATATAACAGCTCGTCCAACGACACGTCATACAGCGCGGCGAGCGCAATGAGGTTATCGGTATCGGGTGAGGACTCGCTGCGCTCCCATTTACTAACAGCCTGGCGGCTTACGCCCAGCTGGGCAGCAAGCGCCTCCTGAGAAAGCCCGGCAGCTTTACGGCGATCGACGAGGCGCTGTGCCATCGCAAGATCCATGGTGGTTCCTTTCGTTTGATGGTCGAATCGAATGAGCCGAGTATGCCGAGAACAACCGGTAGCGACCACCATTTCTAGTTAGAATCTGCTCAAACCCTACCGCAACTACCGGTAGCAACCCCTAACGACCAGCCATTTTAGGACAAATGTCAATGCAAGTAGCAGCCAAGAGCTCCCACTCAGTAAATTGCGGTGGAATAGTTCCTAGATTCAGCTATTTGAGCCCAAACAGGAACTATTCCACCGCAATTTACTATCAGACCAGGCACCCGCAGCAAGAAGATGAATAGCCTCGGCGAGTATGTAAACGCAGGGCCCTCCGACCCCGCCCGACGATTTCGATTGGCGACCTTTGACGGAGTCAAGGGAGGAGCCAAATCGAAATACGTCGGGCGGGGTCGGAGGGCCCGATGGGATGGATTTCGGCCGAGGCTATTCGTCGCCGAAGCTGATGCCCAGCGCCTTCGCCTCGCGCACCAGATCACTCTGGGGGTCGACAAACTTGAGCTTGCCGGCGACATCCTCGAGCGGCATGTGGCACATTTTGCCGTCGCGCAGGGCAATCATGTAGCCAAACTCGCCGCGTAGGCAGCCGAGCGCTGCCTCGACGCCGCACTGAGTCGCAAAGATGCGGTCCTGGGCATCGGGCTGGCCGCCGCGCTGCGTGTGGCCGGGGATGGCGACGCGGGTCTCGCGACCGGTCTTGGCCTCAATCTCCTTGGCGATGTCGTAGACGATCGACGGGCTCGTGCGCTCGGCAAGCTTCTTCTTGTATTCCTTCTTGGACAGCGCCGCGTCCTCCTTGGAGATAGCGCCCTCGGCGACGGCCACGATGGTAAAGCGGCTGCCGGTCTCCATACGATGCTCGATGGTCTTGATGACGTTGTCCATGTCGTAGGGGATCTCGGGAATCAAGATGACATCCGCGCCGCCCGCGACGCCGGCGTACAGCGGGATCCAGCCAACCTTGTGGCCCATGATCTCGATAACGAACACGCGGCCGTGACTCGAGGCGGTGGTGTGAATGTCGTCGATGCACTTGGTGGCGACGTCGATGGCGCTCGTAAAGCCAAACGTCAGCTCGGTGCCCCAGGTGTCGTTATCGATGGTCTTGGGCAGGGCGATAACGTTGAGGCCCTCTTCGCGCAGGCGGTTGGCGGTCTTGGTGGAGCCGTTACCGCCCAGCATAAACAGGCAGTCGAGCTGCAGCTTATGATAGGTGTGGACCATCGCCGGCACCTTCTCGACACCATCGGTCTCGGGGGTATCCAGACGCTTGAACGGTGTGCGACTCGTGCCCAGGATGGTGCCGCCGCGGGTGAGGATACCGCTAAAATCGGCGGGCGTCATGACGCGGAACCTGCTGTAGATAAGGCCCTGATAGCCGTCCTCAAAGCCATAAATCTCGATAGGCTCTTCGCTATTGGTCATAAGCGTTTTGACAATGCCGCGCATGGTGGCGTTGAGCGCCTGGCAGTCGCCGCCACTAGTAAGAAGACCGATCCTAAGCATGGTGAATCCTTCCGGGCAAGTTATAACATGCGCATAAGTTTACCCCCGCACACTGTTGATACGGGGGTAAAACGTGTTAGCTCAAGCGTATGGAAATGTAAGCAACGTCAGGGAACGTAAGGTCGACGGGCCTGGCTCCTTACAGTGCGAAGGCATCGACGTTGCCCCAGTGGCGGCGCAGCGTGATGGCGGCAGCGGGCTCGGTATTGTCAAAGACGACCGACCATTGCGTATTGCTGGTGATGTCTTCCGGATTGGGCTCTTGCGCTGCGGCTCGCAGGGCTTCCCAGGCAATCGTTTCGTCCTGGGCACCGACATGGGCGTCAAGGACATCGGCGATGGCGATGGCGCGCTCTTTGCCATGGCCCATCTCGCCATTCTTTTGGTTGGGCAGCACTTCGTCGCCATAGCAGGCGTAGAAGTTCGTAACCTGGCGTACAGGAGTCGCTTTGAAAGCGCGGTCCGGATCGCGCGGATCCCACTCTACTACGCGCGCGTCACCGGCGGCGTCGTTGATAAAGAAGTGGTAATCGCGTCCTGCCATGGCGTGCATGTCGTAGGCAGAAAGCAGGTCGACGGCCTCCTGCGTGGTGGCCGCGCGGTCGAGCACCAGACGGATGGCGAGCGAAGTGTTGATGACGGGGCGTTGCGTGTCCTGGTCACAGGGCTTGGAATCCAGAGTGAGTACGGCAATGGACACGCCGCATTTGTTAACACCGTCGAGCTGGGCAAACGGGCCCATGAGTGCGGCGGCACGTCCGGCGACGGAGTCAAGCGGAGTGTTATCGCCCAGGTTGTTAAGGGCGGCAAACCCGATGGAGGCATAGCCGCCGCGTGGGTGATTGCGCACCAGCAGCGCCGAGGTGTCGTCCTTAAAGTCGTAATTGCGACCGGTGCGCACGCGGCCTTCGGCATCTACGGCGGCAAAAGCGCTGCAGGCAAACTGGGGCGCCTGGACATGTGCCGGCGCACCGGGCAGCACCTGCGCCACCACGGCATCGATGTAGGCCTGGTCGTCGCACACGCCAGCGGCGATGATGCGATCAAGATCGTAGCCGTAGGCGATGTCGATTGCGTACAGGTCATAGCCATCCGCATAGTCGGTCAAGCGTTTGAGCGACGCGACGGACTTGATTTGCTTGCGGTAAACGATGCCGGTGGCAGCGGCAAGGCCGACGGCGGCTCCCGCGACACCGCAGGAGATGGCAATGTTACGTGGCTTCATGACGGCTCCTCTCGTCCTGTTAGCGCAATTGTCGCAAAAGGAGCGCGGGCATGATGGCTCAACTTGGTGAGCGGTGCGGAATTAAGCACGGAATGAAGAGTGCGGCACTGGCGTGGCGGGGTATGCTGGAGGGGACCATCAACCCAGCGAAAGGGGAGAGCATGACGGATCAGGAAACGCCCGAGCGCGTGCATGTGACGGCCGACGATATCGAGGCCGCCAACGACCTTATCGACTTTATCGAGGCATGCCCCAGCATGTTCCATACGGCGGCGACCATTATGGCCGAGCTCGACGAGGCGGGCTTTACCTACCTGCCCGAGAATGCGGCGTGGGATATCGAACCGGGCGGGCGTTATTACACGCAGCGCAACACCTCGAGCGTTGTTGCCTTTAAGGTGGGCGAGGACCTGGCCGCGACGTGGGGCGAGGACGGCGTTGCCGGCGACTACCATTTTCAGCTGACGGCGTCGCACAGCGACTCGCCGACGTTTAAGGTTAAGGCCGTGCCCGAGCTCGACGGCGCGGGCGAGACGCTGCGCCTGAACACCGAGGCCTACGGCGGCATGATCGACTACACCTGGTTCGATCGTCCGCTGGCGCTCGCGGGCCGCGTACTGGTGCGCGAGGGCGACCGTATTGAGAGCCGCCTGCTTACCACCGAGCGCGAGGTTGCCATTATTCCGAGCCTTGCCATCCACATGAACCGTGGCGTCAACGAGGGCTTTGCGCCCAATCGCGCTGTCGATCTGTGCCCGCTCATCAGCGCTGGTGACCTTAAACAGGGCGACTTTGATGCTCTGATCGCCGAAGAGCTGGATGTTGAGCCTGAGCAGATTCTTGGCCGCGATCTGTTCCTGGTCAATCGCCAGGATGCGCGCATTTGGGGCTGGGCCGACGAGTTTGTCTCGACGCCCAAGCTCGACGACCTGGCCTGCGCCTATACCTCGCTGCAGGCATTTTTGGGTGCTGAGAACGCGCGCGATATCTCGGTCTTCTGCTGCTTTGATAACGAGGAGGTTGGCTCCGAGACCAAGCAGGGCGCCATGTCGACGTTCTTGGCCGACGCGCTGCGCCGCATCAACGGATCGCTGGGCTTTGACGACGAGTCGTACCATCGCGCCCTTACCGCATCGATGCTCGTGAGCTGCGACAACGCGCATGCCGTGCACCCCAACCATGCCGAGAAGTGCGATGCCCGCAACCAGGTGGTGCTCAACGGCGGCATCGTCATCAAGGAAGCCGCCAACCAGCACTACTGCACCGATGCCTTTAGCCGCGCGGTGTTCCAGGCTATTTGCGACGACGCCGACGTGCCCACGCAGGCCTTCGCCAACAAGAGCGATATGGCGGGCGGCTCCACGCTCGGCAATCTGTCCAATATGCAGGCGAGCATGCATGCCGTGGACGTGGGCCTGCCGCAGCTTGCCATGCACTCGAGCTACGAGACCGGCGGCGTGCGCGACGTGATGTACGCCATCCGCGCCCTTACCGCCTTCTACGAGCGTGACCTGACCATCAACGGAGCCGAAAGCGTGGAGCTCTAAAACCTGCCAAAAAGGGATGTTAATTTTGGCCGGTTTTATCTGGGCAAATGCCGCAACGCCAACAGCTGGACAGAATTGTTAAGACACCGCAGGTTGAGCAAGCGTCAGCGAGCGATGTCCAGAGCGAACAAGTTGGCATGAAAAAGGCAAGGCATAGACCTTCTGGTCATGCCTTGCCTTTTGAATGACAAATTGTCGCTCTGGGCGGCGCGCAGCGTCGACCGGTCCGCCGTTCGTTAGAACGGCGGAACCTCTAGAGCAGGGTGACGCTAAAGGTGCGCTTATCGGTAGCGCCGGGAGCCAGCGTGATGGTGTTGGCCTTGTGCTCAAAGATGTCGTCCTCGGTGTCCATGGTGGTGTGACCGGTCCAGGGCTCGAGCGCTACAAACGGGGCATCGTTGGCGGCAGACCACACGCCGATGTACTTAAAGCCCTCAAAGTCGATCTTGACGCCGTGGCCCGATTTGCGACCGCGTAGCGTGAGCGTGGAGCCCGGGGTATCGGTGAACATGATGGCGTCGTTGTCGAAGCTGCGATGCGTAATGGGTAGCACGTCCGAGTTATCGGGGGCCTTGTAGCCACCCTCGAACGTCATGAGGCCATCGGGCGTGATGATGGGGGCCTCGTTAGTCCAGGCCTCGGTAAACGCCAGCTCGTAATCCTCGAACGCCTCGTCCTCGGCACCGGGGGCGGGCACGTTAAATGCGGGGTGGCCGCCCACCGAGAACGGCAGGTCCACGTCGCCGGTGTTGGTGACGGCAAAGGTCTGTGTGAGGGTGGCGTCGCCGGTCAGGGCATAGGTCATGTTGAGCTTAAAGTGGAACGGAAAGGCCTTGAGCGACTCGAGCGTGTCGGTGATCTCGTACGTTACCGAGGAGCCGTCCTCCGAAACCTCGACCAGCTTGTGCTCGACGATGCGCGCGAGGCCGTGGCGCGGCATCTCGCAGGTGCCAGCCGCAGACGTCGCTGTGTTGTTGCGCAGTGAGCCCACGATGGGGAACAGGATGGGCGCATGCTTGCCCCAAAAGGCGGGGTCGCCCTGCCACAGATACTCGTTGCCGTTGAGGGCAAGGCTCGTGAGCTGGGCGCCCATGGAATCGATGGCCGCGGTGAGGCCGCCGCGCTTGATGGTAGTGACGGTAGACATGCTACTTCCTCCAAAAGTAAACAATAGTGTCGAGGGCTATTGTCCCACTCTTGGCGGCGGGGTTGAGCGTCAGGCGCAGTTATTGAGCAATAGCGTAAAGGTCAAACCCGCCCTGCGGCGTGGTGTCGACCGTATCGGGCGCCCGTGAATTAAAACTCACCGGAACCATGCGCTTTGAGGCGCGGTAACGCGTGCCGTCGGTGGCGACGGGCGGCTCATCAACCGTGAGCTCGTAGTCGCCGGGCTTGAGCTCGATACCGTCACCTTCGGAATTGACGTATTGATACTCGTCGATTGCTTGTCCCCTGAGCGTGCGGCCCACGATATGGACGAGCATTTGGCTATCGCCGCGCGCGGTATCCCACGTCGCGCCGTCCTTAACCTCGACCGACACCTGTCTCTTATACACATCTGACGCTGCCGACGATAAGGCTCGTGTAGAT